>CAYILU010000027.1:1528-6675 GCA_964364235.1 uncultured bacterium
CCTCACAGCTTCCTCTTCGGCAGAAACACCGTGAAGGTGGCCCCCTTCCCTTCCTGGCTCGCCGCGGTGATCCACCCGTCGTGGAGGTCGAGGATCTTGCGGGTCATGGAGAGGCCCAGGCCGGTCCCGGACTCCTTCGTCGTGAAGAAGGGCTGGAAGATCTTCCCGATCCTGTCCGCGGGAATCCCGGGGCCGTCGTCGGCCACCGTGGCCATCACGAAACGGCTGCGGATCTTGACATCGGGCACCTCCGGGGGAATCTCCGAATGCGTGCGTACCGTCAGGTTACACCCTTCCGGGCTGGCCTGGAGCGCGTTGAGCACGAGGTTCAGGAAAACCTGCTTGATCTGCTCCTGGTCCGCCTCGATCTCCGGCATGCCGGGGTCGAACTCGCGGCCGATTGTGGCGCGCTTCCCTTCCGGGATCTGCTTCACGAGGAAGAGCACCTTGTCGATCACCTCGTTCAGGTTGACCATCGAGAACTGCGGCTCCGTGTACCGGGAAAAGTTCAGGAGGTCCCGGATCGTCTGGTCGAGGCGCTTCATGAGCGCCATCATCTCGTCCAGGATCTCCCGCTTGGGGTCCCCCTCCGGAAATTCCCCGGAAAGGACCTGTGCGGCGCCGTAGATCCCGGCGAGGGGGTTCTTGATCTCGTGGGCGATCCCGGCGGCCATTTCCCCCAAGGACGCCAGCCGGTCCGCCCTTGCGAGCTGCCGGTGGTGGAATTTCTCGAGTTCGTCCTGCGCGTCGGAAAGCTTCCGGATCATCTCGTTGAAGCTGTTCCCCAGGCGTCCAAGCTCGTCCGCGGTGCGGATCTCCACCCGGCCGTCCAGCTTCCCGGCTTCCACCGACTCCATCGTCCGCACCAGCTTGGCGACCGGCGTGGAGACGAACCGCCGCAACAGGATGCTGGTCAGTCCCGAGGTGAGGACGATCGCGAGCCCCGTGAAGGAGAGGATCAGGACCCGGTTGAACTCGATGTTTTTTTCGGTCTCCTCCATCGATAGGCAGACGTCGAGGACGCCGAGCGTCTCGATGTCCTTGCGGTGGCAGCGCAGGCACTTCGCCTCGTTCTCGATCGGCTCCACCATGCAGAAGGAGCGGTGGCCCGTCGCCGCGCTCTGGAAGGGGGTGCTCCGCTCGGGGCTCCGGTAGACGGCGTAGTCCAGCTCGTCCGTCAGCTTGCCGATCTCCGACAGCTTCGCCGAATACAGGATCCGCCCATCCTCGTCGAACACGCGCAACTTCTCCACGCCCGGAAGCGCCCCGACCGTGTGGAATATGGACATCAGCGACTCGACGTGCCCGGTTTCCATGCCGATGCGGATGGTGTTCTTGAGCGCCCGGGTCAGGAGGATCGCCTGGTTCTTCGTCGCCTCCAGCGCCTGCTCGGACTGGATGCGGAAGGTGATGTAGGAGGACGCCCCGAAAACTACCGCCAGCACGAGGCTGATGGAGAGGGACATCTTGAAGAACAGCGACCGGGGAAAAAAACGCATCGGATATTATCCCCCCATCAGGGGCACACTAGATCAGGTGGCAGGTTCTGCATAATTCTCCCTGGCTCTTCCGGAAAAGCCGCCGCTCGGCGGACTGATGCGGGAGATGGCATGCAATGCAGGCGAAGTCCTCTTTGTCTTTCGGAATATCCGGGGGGACCTGCGTCATCTCCTTGTTTTTCGTCACTTCCGTGGAGCGGTGCATGGTATGGAAATTTTCGTGGCACTTGAGGCACAGGGCGTTGCCGGCGAGGACCACCTGATTCGGGGCAGGGCCCACGTGCGAGCTGTGGCAGGGGGTGCATCCCTGGTTCGCCACCGGGTAGTGGACCGTCCCCTCCGACGGGAAGGAGTCGTGGCACTCGAAACACCCCTTTTCGAGCTTCTGGAGCTTGGGGCGGATTGAAAAGTGGGGATCGTGACATCCCGTGCATTCTCCGGCTTTCACGGGCGTATGCACGGATTTTCCCTTTCCCTCCTCCACCTTCTCGAAGTTGTCGTGGCAGGCGTAGCACGCCTCTTTCTGGTCCCTGGCCTTCAGTTTTCCCGATTCGACGACGTGGCACCCTTCGCAGCCGTCGTCCAGCGCGGGGTGCAGGCGGTAGGACTGGAAAACCAGTGGCGCGCCTTCCTTTTCGCCGGACAGGCGGAACTGCTCCATTTTCGTGTTGGGCAAGTGGTAAACCTTTACGCGTTTGCCTCCGACATTCAGGATGTTCATCCCGGGATTCAACGTTGCCTGCCCGCTCTGGAAAAACTCTCCCTTCAACGGCTCCCGGACGATCCCGTTGACGGCGACGGACAGGGGAGTTTTCGCCCCGGGACTGTAGACGAATATTTTTATGTTCCCTTCCACCGACAGCGTCAGGTCCGGCGGGAACAGGAGCACCGTCTCCTCCGCCCCGAGGGACGGGGCCGCGAGGATCAGGAGAAGCGGCAGCGCGGGAAACCATCTCCGGGCATTCAACGGGCGGGCGCCTCTTCCAGTTTTTCCGCACCCCTGCCGGACGGGGGAACCGCGAACGGGTTCTTGTGGAGAACGGTCGTCAGTTTCAGGCTGGGGCAGCGGGTGCAGTCGAGGCACCGCAGGCAGTCGGGATTCGTCGGGTTCCGGTCGGGGCGGATGTCCACCGGGCAGATCTTCTGGCACTTCCCGCACTTGGTGCAGGTGTCGGGGTTCCAGGCCAGTTGCAGGAAGCTGGACTTGTTGAACACCGAGAAGATCGCACCCAGGGGGCAGATGGCGCGGCAGAACGGCCTCTTGACCATGAGCGACGTCGTGATGAAGAAGAGCAGGATGGAGATCTTCACCCAGAACAGGTAGCGGATCATCGAGCGCACGTTCAGGTCGAGGGTGACCCAGGGGAGCCCCCCGATCAGCGTCCCCATCGGGCAGAGCTTGGAGAACCAGTTCTCGTGGGTGAGGAGCGGGATCAGGAAGACGAGGAGGGCCAGCACCGCATAACGGATATACCGGGTCCACACCGGGATCGAGTGTTTGTAGCTCCTGAACTTGTAGAGGAGGTCCTGCAGGAAACCGAAGGGGCAGAGCGTGCCGCACGTCATACGGCCCACCGAGGCGCCGACGACGGCCAGCGACCCGGCGCCGTAGAACGGGAAGTTCCCCGTGACCATGAAGTGCTGCAGCGTCCCGATCGGGCAGGAGAACAGCGCCGAGGGGCACGCGTAGCAGTTCAGGAGCGGCGAGCAGACGCTTTTCAGCGACCCCTGGTACAGGGACGGGGAGATCTTGAGCGCCCCGTGCGCGATGGAGAGGGAAAACCCCTGGAGGTAGGAGTTCGGCAGGAACGTCCCGAGCGATTGAAAGATCCGGCGCTTCAGGTATTTCAAGGGATCACCCGACCCCGATGCAGGACAGTCAAAGCATCGCGGCGTTGAACATCACCTCGCCGATCTCCTCCCGGTAGACCCCGTAGGCTAACAGGACGCCGGCAACCGCGACGGTCAGCAGAAACGCGATCAGTTTCGTCTTCATCTCCGGTGTCGTCCCCTTCTCAATCCCCGCCGAGAAGCCAGGCCTTCCGGTACATCCCGGCGGCCTTCCCGAGCTCCCCGGCCGCTTCGTATGCGCGACCTGCGAGTGCGTGCGTCTCCGGGTCCTGTGGCGAAAGCTCGAGGGCGCTTCGGATCAGGCCCTCCGCTTCCGGGAGGTTTCCCTTTTTGGCGAGAATGGCCGCCTTGAGCATCAGGGCCGGCGGATACGAGGAGTTCCGCCGGATCGCCTCGCCGACTTCTTTTTCCGCCTCGGCGTACGCACCCGTCCTCCAGTGTACCCGGGCAAGCCCCGTTCTCGCCACCACGTTCTCCTTCTCGGCCGCGACCGCCGCCTCGAACTCCTTCTTCGCCTCCGCGGCCTTCCCCGGATCCTTCTTCGCCCTCGCGAGGTAGATGTCGCCCAGCAGGACGTGCGGGGCCGCCCAGTTCGGGTCCGCGCCCATGGCAGTCGCAAGCTTCTGCTCCGCCTTGTCGGACATTCCCGACGCGTAGAGCCTCCGCCCCAGGTTGTAGTTCAGGAGCGCCTTGCGGTTCGGCTTGTATGCCGTGTCGGTCCTGGCGGCGACGGCCGTCTCCTCGGCTTTCCGCAGGCCCAGGAGGACCTCGACCTGCTCCTTCATCTCTGCATGCACGAAGCTCGGATAGCCGTTGACGGCGTGCCGGATCACCCCCCCTTCGCCGAGGATTGCGGTGGAGGGGACCGCGACCACGCCGTAACCGCGGTAGGTCTCGAGCCCCGCATCGAACACAACGGGGAAGGAGAGCTTCATCTCCGCCACCTTCCCGCGGACCGCCTTGAAATCCTCGTCCGTCATGTGCTCGTGCTCCACGTTGACGGCGATCGCCCGCAGGCCCTTCGGCTCAAAATCGGGGAACATCTTCTGGATGTCCTTGAGCTCTTCCAGGGACCGGCTGCTCCAGGTCGCGAAAAAGACCAGGAGCACCGCTTTCTCTTTCTTGAAGGCCTCGAGGGAAACCTCGTTCCCCGAGACGTCCTTCAGCCGGAAGTCCGGCGCCTCCGCCCCCACCTGGACATTCTTGAAGGCCGCGGCCGCCTTCGGCGCGCTGTACAGCCCGACGACAAACAGCAACAGCGAGGCGAGGAGCTTCCCCGCCCTCCCCCTCGTTCGCATCTTTTCCCCCCCGACGCATGGTGGAGGACAGTGGAATGTCCCCCTGAAAGTCATTCCTCCAAACGTACTACCTTTGGAGGAATGGTCTGTCCGACGAGTGCGGGTCGTGGCAGGCCGTGCACGCCTTTCCCTTGGACTTCCTGAAATGCGTTTCGGAGCTCTTCTGGTCGTGGCATGCGATGCAGAGTGTCTCGTCCCGCGCCACCGTAAGCGCCTTGTGCGACGAGCCGTGCGGGTCGTGGCAGGCGGTGCAGTCGCCGCTCCCCATCGGGCCGTGCGCCAGCTTCCCCTTGTCCTTGCGGCCGTGGCACCGGTAGCACAGCGCATCCCTGGGCGAGGATACGACAAACCCCTTTCCGGCGGGCCCGTGGCACTCCGCGCACTTTTCCGCGCCCTCGTGATAGACGTAGGCCGTCTTGTCCGCGGGACCCTTGTCCCCCGCGAACACCGTGACCGTTGCGGCCGCCTTGCCCGCCCTCGCGCGGATCACGTTCCTGCC
>CAYILU010000027.1:6775-11743 GCA_964364235.1 uncultured bacterium
ACACCGTGACCGTTGCGGCCGCCTTGCCCGCCCTCGCGCGGATCACGTTCCTGCCGGAACCGAGCAGGACATGCGCCGAGAACCCCCCGCCCCGGACCGCGGCAAGCTGTTTTTCTTTCCCGTTGATGTCGACTTCCACTTTCGAAATCCCCTCGCCGGTCGCCTTCCCGATGACGAGGACGCCCCCCTTCGGGAGAGCGGCGCCTTCCCCGGGCGCGAGGATCGCCAGTTTGATACTTGACGCCTCCCCGGAAACGGAAATGGCGGGGAGGAGGATCCCCCCCGCCGCCATCGCCAGAAATACCAGTATGGGCCAGCCCCGGTCAGGCGTTGCGGTCGCCATGTTCGCTGCCCGCCCTATTCCCTGATCAGCTTCTCGACGGCCTTCTTGTAATACTTGACCGCGTTCGGCAGATCCCCCTTCTTCTCATAGGCGGCCCCGAGCCAGAAGTTCGCCTTCGCCGGCTTCGGGTTGAGCATCGCCGCCTGGGTGATCTCCTGGATCGCCGTGTCGACCTCCCCCTTCTCGAGGTGGACGGTCCCGATCCCCAGCTGGGCATCCTTGTTCGCGGGGGAAAGCTCCTTCGCCTTCTGGAACTGCACGAGGGCCTCGTCGTATTTCTTCATCGCGACCAGCGACTCCCCGTAGGCGATCCGGGCATCGAGGTTCTTCGGGTCGAACTCGACGGCTTTCGCGAACTTCTCCGCCGCCTTGTCGGCCATCCCCCGTTTGAACAGGGTTTTCCCGAGGGCCATCTGGCGGTCCGCCTCGCTCTCCTCTTTGCTTTTTTGCACGGACTCGACCGGAGTGGTCCGCTTCTTGTACTCCTCTTCCGTCATCAGGCCGGCCAGCACCTTGACCTTCCCCCCCACCATGTCCTTGAAGTCGCGGCCGTGGCTGGAGTATTCGAAGGCGAACTTCCCGTCCTTCCCGATGACGCCGGTGGAGGGCAGGATGAAAAGCCCGTAATCGCCGTACACTTTCTGGTCCTTGTCCATCAGGACGGGGAATTTGATGGTCGTCCCCGCCATGACTTTCTTCGCGTCCTCGGGGGTGTCCGTGTAGGCGGAGATGACGATGAACTCCA
Organism: uncultured bacterium; assembly: GCA_964364235.1. Taxonomy (GTDB): domain Bacteria; phylum Desulfobacterota; class Deferrimicrobia; order Deferrimicrobiales; family Deferrimicrobiaceae; genus JAKALO01. Next base: position 7,864 of record CAYILU010000027.1, read on the forward strand.
CCCCCTTGGGGCCCAGCTCCTCCTGGAGCGCCACGAGGTCCTTGATCTGGTCCTGCGAGCGCTCCTGGGCAAGCTTCACGAAGGACAGGACCGTGATCTTGCCCGAGTCGGGCTTGAACTCGAAATCCTTCCCCTCGTAATCCTTGAGGGAGAAGGGGATCGCCGGGGCGCCTTCCTTGACATTACGGAACGCCGACCCGGTGCCCGGGACCGTCGAAAAGAACAACGCGACTAGAACTGCGAAGACGACCAGTGGAATGCGATATCCGTGACCGCTCATTTTCCCCTCCTACTCGTACTTCACGGGGTTGACGCGATCGTAGGTCTTCGGCTTGTGGCAGCCCACCACGCAGGTGCCGCCGTTGGCGGTCTTGGTGTACTGGACGGGGAGCATCCAGGCCTTTCCGAACGGCACCTCCTTCCGGATGTGCTTTTCCTGGTCTCCCGCGTGGACCTCGTGGCACGCCTTGCAGGAGCGCCCCTTCTCCTTGTTCACGTGGAGGAAGTGCTGGTTCACGTCGCCGTTGCGGAAGTTCGTGAGCTTCGTCGTGATCTTGTCCAGCGCGATGTCCTTGTTGTGGCAGTCGAAGCACATCGCGTAGTTCTCCGTCGCGTACGGCTTGTAGAACTCCGACGGGAAGTACTTCTTGAGGACCAGCGGGTTGTTGCTCCCGTGCGGGTCGTGGCAGGCGTAGCAGTCGTTCTGCTGGACCGGCCCGTGCTGTTTCTTCGAGGCCCTGACTTTCGCCCCCATGTCCTTGTGGCAGATGTAGCAGATGTCCTTGGTGTGCGTCTTCATCTGCCGCGGGAAGTCCGAGGAGTGCGGCGTGTGGCAGGTCGTGCACGGTCCCTTGATAAGCGCCGTATGCTTGACGGTCGCGGCCTGGAAGCGGTCGGCCATTTTCTTGTGGCAGCCGAGGCACTGGGCCGTCCCCTCGCTCGCCAGCATGAAGGGGTGGTCCGAGTTGTGCGCGTCGTGGCATTTCAGGCACGACTCGAGGGCCGGCTTGTGCGGGTATTTCCGGGTGAACTCCGCCTTCCGGTCCTCGTGGCACAGGAAGCAGGAATCGTTCCCTTTTGCTGTCAGCTGCATGGGGTTGGGCGACGAGTGCGGGTTGTGGCACACGTTGCAGTCGCCCGTGGCGACCGGCCCGTGGAGATACTTCTTCACCTGCTGGGTGTTCTTGTGGCAGGTGTAGCAAAGCTCCGACGTCTTGACTTTCTTGAGCTGCTTCGGCGCGGCCGACTGGTGCGGGTCGTGGCATCCGAGGCACTCCCCCTTCTTGACGGGGGTGTGCTTGAACTCGAACTTGTCGACCGGCTGGTGGCACTTCTCGCAGAGCGCCTTGCCGGTGGCGACCAGCTTGAAGTCGGGCCCCTTCTTCGTCGGATGCCCCTTCTTCGCCTCGATATGGCAGACGGTGCACTGGGCCACCCCCACGGGGCCGTGCACGAAGGCGGCCTTCCCCATCTGGGGATGGCAGTCCTTGGTCACGCATGCGTCCGCCGCAAAGGATTCACCGCCGCAGAAAAACAAAACCCCCACGAAGAGTACGGCCACCCCGATGGAACCGACAGACTTTCGCATGCGGCACCTCCCCTAGCCCGTACCGGGTTATTTATCCATCTCGCCCCTTGAGTTATGAGCCGCCGTAGGAATGCAGCCCGGAAAGCACCAGGTTTACCCCCAGGTAACACATGATGGTCGCGAGGAAGCCCACGATCGAGAGGATGGCCGCCCGCTTCCCGTGCCAGCCCCGGGTGATCCTTGCGTGGAGGAACGCCGCGTAGACAAGCCACACGATCAGCGACCAGGTCTCCTTGGGGTCCCAGGACCAGTAGGTCCCCCACGCGTAGTTCGCCCAGGCCGCGCCCGTGATGACCCCGGCGGTCAGGAACGGGAACCCCCAGATGATCGTCTTGTAGACAAGCTCGTCGAGCATCCTGCTCGAGGGGAACAGGCCGACCACCCCGCCGGAGTTCTTCACCTCTTCCTTCCGGGCCTTGAGGAGGTACATGACCGCGATCCCGGCGGAGACGGCGAACGCCGCGTACCCCACGAAGCAGGTGATCACGTGGGCGTGGAGCCAGTAGGACTGGAGGGCCGGCACCAGCGGCTGGATGCTGCTCTCGTTCGTGAAGGCGAACAGCATGGTCAGGAAGGCGATCGGCATGACGAACGCCCCGAAGGTGCGGTTCTTGTACTTCCACTCCACGAACAGGTAGAAGAGGTTGACCGACCAGGCGAAGAACACGAGCGATTCGTAAAGGTTCGTCACCGGGATGCGGCCGATCCCCATCTTGTAGGACTCGGCCCACCGGATGCCGAGCGCGGCCGTGGAGACGACCGCGGCGACGACGCAGATCCACGTGCCGACGCGGCCCAGGGTGTCTTTCGTGCCGTACAGGGCGACGACGTAAGCGACCGAGGCAGCGCCGAACAGCAGGGTCGTCAGGTCGAAGAGACGGACATTCAGCATGGCGTTACGGCTCCTGTTGCGACTGCGGGAATGAAAAAAAGGAGATCACACCGCGACCGTTTTCAGATCGTTCTGTATTTTCTCAAATTTCTTCTCGAAGGCAAGCCTGTTTCTGCTCGCCGCGCCGGCCAGGACGACGTCGACGCGGCCGTCGGGGGAAGGCGTCAGGCGGACCCAGATCCGCTGGTGGGACATGAAGAACGCAATGATGATCCCGATGACCATCAGGGCGCACCCCACCCAGACGATGTTCACCCCCGGGTCCTTGGCCACCTGGAGACCCGTGTAGAAGGCCTGGCTCAACCCCCCGAAGGAGAAATAGTACGGGTCCTTCCGCTGGCGGTCGGATTCGGGGCGGCCCTGCGGAAGCCAGAACTGCGCCGGCGGGGAGCCCGGTTTTTCGAGGGCCACGAGGAGCGCGGGTCCAAGACCCTGGAAGTCCTGCTGGTAGTCCAGCCCGGTGACGGCACCGTATCCCGGCAGGCCCACCTTCTGGCCCGCGGAAAGCGCAAGGCTCGTCACGGGGGCGCCGCCCGCGTTGTGGAGCGTCACCTGCGCGGTGGCGGAGCCGGCCTGCCCGTAGCTCGACTGGTAGAACCAGATCCCGTTGTGCTGCAGGGGGTCGTTGACGACGATCTTCTTGCGGGCCACTTCCCGCCCGTTCTCGATGACGCTCAGGTCGGAGGAGTACTCCTTGGGCTGCTGGGTCTCGTGGCCGTGCTGATCGGTGTAATAGGTGACCCGGAACTTGTTGCAGCGCACCTCGAAACCGAGGTCCGCCGTCTTGTTGCCTCCCCGGATGGGGACCGACCGCACCGACTGCCCCTCGACGATGTTTACGTACCCCTTGAACCCCGCCACGTTCCCGATGATCGCGCCGATGAAGATGATGACGATGGAGGTGTGGGTCACGTAGACGCCGAACCGCGAGACGACTCCCCTCTCCGCGTAAAGGTGGATGGTATCGCTGTTGTTCGTCACGAGGGGCTTCCCGACGGCTTTTGTTACGGCCTCCGAGTACTTTTCGGCCCACGCCGCCGGGGATCCCTTCTTTTTCCAGCGGTCCACCAGCCCGAGGCTCTTCTCGAGCCCCCCGTCCAGCGTCGTCTTCGGGTTCCGGACGACCTTCAGGACCCGCGGCAGCCGGTCGAGGGTGCAGCAGGAGAGATTCACCGTGAACAGGACCAGGAGGAGAAGGAACCACCAGGAGTGGTACATGTCGAAGAGGCTCAGGGCGTCCAGGACCCGGATGGTCGCGTCGGTGTAGAACTGCCGGTATTTCTCGACCGGCTGGTTCTGCTCGATGATCGTGCCGAAGATGGAGGAGACCGCCATGATGATGATGAGGGAGATGGCGAGCTTCAACGAGGTGAAGAAATTCCACACCTTGTCCATCGGGG
>CAYILU010000028.1:0-4382 GCA_964364235.1 uncultured bacterium
GCCGCACTCGATCTTCCGGAGAAGCTTCGCGCCGATCACCGGGTGCTCCGCGATCCGCTCGAACTCCTCCGTGTCCAGTCTGCCCTTCTTGTTCAGGATGTGCGCGGGGATCATCTCCTTCCCGATGTCGTGGAGGAGGGCCGCCAGCCCGATCTCCTGTACGCTGGCCTCGGGGAACCCCGCGTGGACGGCCTGGGCCACGACGATCACGCAGACGTTCAGGGAGTGTGTCACGGTGTAGTCGTCGTGCGACTGGAGACGGATCAGGGTGTCGATGAGCATCCCCTCCTTCCGAAGCCCCTTCATGACCGCCGCGACGATATCCCGCCCTTCGGAGACTTTCGTCCCCTTCCCCTCGCCCGCCATGGACAGGAGAAGGTTCTTCAGGACGTCCGTCGCACCGAGAAGAACGTGGGACCTCGACGGTTGAGACGACAGGACCGACATCGGGGCCTCGTCCTCCGAGACCCCCTGGATCTTCCCGTAGTTGATGCATTCCCACCGATGCTCCGCCCCGCTCTCCCGCCCTCCACCGACAAAATAGACGAACCGCTTGAGTTCCCCCGGGGTGATCCCTTCCCGGAAGGAAATCTTCTCGATCCCCCTCTCGCGCATCTTCCGGATCAGCCTGTCCAGGGTCGGGTTCAGTCCGAGAAAGGGGAATTCGTCGATCACCGCGTGGTCCCCGAGGAATCCGATGTGGAGAACGTTGAGCCGCCCGGTCTCGGCCTGGAGCCTGTTGTGGAGGCGGGCGAGGAGTTCCTGGACCCGCTGGTGGCTTTCGGGGTAGACCGAAGAGGCCTGGATGGACAAGCCGAGGTCCAGGAGAACCCCGATGAGTTCCTGCTGCCGTTTCATTTCCCCCCCAGCGTGCGCAGGAGGGCGGTGCAATGCCCGCGCACCGGCGTCCTCCGGGAGGTTTTCCCCCTGTGCAGATATCCGAGAGCCTCCGTTCCGCCGATGCGGAAGAGGGCGCTCGCGGCGTCCATCCGCAAGGAGTCCTCCTTCGAGAAGAAAAGGAGTCCCCCGGAAAGGAGGATCCTGCCGAGGGCGTGGGTCGCCTCGGGAGCCTTGAGCTTGCCGAGCGCCAGGACCGCCTCCTTTCTCACCCTCGGGTCGGCGTGCTGGAGCATGCGGACCAGCCCCGGGACGGCTCCACGGAACCCGATCTCTCCGAGGACAAAGCACAGGTTCCGGACGAAATACCACCGGGGATCGGTGAGCTTCTCCAGAATCGCCGAAGACGCCGGCACCCCCATCCGGACCGCGAGGGAGATCAGGGTGCGGCGGCGGTTCGCCTCCTGCTCCATCAGGAGCCGTTCCAGGAGGGGATGGACCGCCTCTTCGCCGAACACCGTCAGGATGACCCCGTTCCGTTCCTCCTCCTCGCCGGAACTGCCCCGCGAAAGGTAGAGGTCGATGACCTGGCCGAAATCCACCTCCTGGATCACCTTTCTCACTTCGGCGGCGTTCTCCCGGGAGGCCTTCCCCTGGATCGACGAAAGCGCGCCCAGGATCTTCTCGAGAAGGGAGAACTCCTTTCGCGAGATCAGGTTGGGGATCATCTTCCGGATTTCCTCCAACAGGGCGAGAAAATCCGACTCGATCTTTTCCCTCCCGAGCAGCTCGAGCAGCACGAGCGCCGCCCTCCGGCGGATGCCCGACTCCTCGAAGGGAACCAGGACCGCCGGATCCACGATCTTCCTTCGCTCCGGCATCCCGGCGCGAGGCTCCGTGTCGATCGAGAGGGCTTCCATGAACCGGGAGTGGTCCTTCTCGAGGTAGGCTGTCTCGGATCGCGCCAGCAGAAGCTTCTCGATCGTCTCCCACGTCTTGACCGCGTAATAATTCTTCGCACGCAGGCTCTCCCGCGCACGCTCGTCGAGCTTGGGAAGGAGGGATCCGCGTATATCCCGGTCGGCGGCGATGATTTCGAAGATCTTCCGAAGCCTTTTCCCCCCCTTTTCTTCCGCGGAAAGGAGGGTCGCGAGCAGGTCGAGAAACTCGCTGTCCGAGCATCCGTCGGCCAGGGAACGCGTGAGAGATATCTCCACGGAAAGCGCGCTGTCATCCGGGTCTTCCACAAGCCCGTCGCCCGGGGGCACAAGGCCTTCGTCCAGGGAAAAGAGGAGTTCCCTTCTCCCTTCCTCGGGAAGGATCCGGAGGGTTTCGCCGATGCGCCGGAAGATCCGCCGGAGAATCTCCGGGGTCACGGTATCCTCCGAAAATCCCGCGGACGGTGCGGGGGTGCCGCCCTCCTTCACCGCGTGGATCTTCGCGCGCCGCATGATGACCGTGATGAGTTCGGGGGATCCCGAGAGTTCCTCGACGACTTTCCGCTCCCCTTCCTCGTCGCCGACGTTGGCCGTAAGGAGCATCCGCCACAATGCGTCGCCACGGTCGGAGCTCTCCTTCGATTCCACGGGAGCGACGATCCTGCGGGACAGCACTTCCTTGTAATTGTAAGGGTAGAGGTGGATCCCCCTTATCCCTTCCCGCTTCAGAAATTCCATGGGCAGCTCATTCGTCTTCCCCGACCGCGAATCGTGGAGGCAGCGGAAGAATGCAAGGAGGCCCTCCGACGTGGCTTCCCCGTCGAGCCCTAAAGTGGCGACCTGGTGAAGGTAGAGGGTTTCGGCGAAATTGGCGATCAGTGGGTGCCCCTGCCCCAGGAAAATGTCCTTGTACAAGACCCGGTCCCGGGCGATCCCGAGGAGGAGGCGGCTGGAAGGCTCCCGGGCGGCCCGGGCGGCGACGGCGGCGTGGAGCGACTTCATCCGCTCGGAGAGAAAGGGGTGTCCGGATTGATAAAGCCCGGTCCAGTGGCAGGCGCGCGCAAGGTCGAGGATAAGGCGTTCGACCTCGGGGACGGGGTTCTCAGGGATCGCGGTGTCCAACGCGGCGAATCCTCCGAACGGCACCAATGACAAGGCCTGCACGAAGTCCGGAGCTCTCAGGCGTGTCTGGCTACCTGAATCCTGCGATCATTACCAATAGCACTTATCGGGAAACTATACCTATATCTTCAATATCCCGGTAAAAAATCAATCGGGTCAACGGCGCACTCCCGGCTTGAAGGTCGCCCCTGACGGATCGTTTTCATTCTCGCCCGGGATGCCGTTTCATAGCATGATATAGCATCCGGATTCGCAATACACGGAACGGGGGGGGGCGAGAGGATGACCGGGCACGTCACACTCCCCCTCTGGCTCGCCGTCGTCCTCCTGCTTCTTGCGGCATGGGCGGCCCTCGAGCGGCTCCTCATCCCCAGCGTCCGCTGGTTCCTGCGCCGCCGGGTGAACCGGTTCGTCGAGGAGATCAGCAAACGCCTTCACCTCGAAATCCACCCCTTCGCGCTGACGAAGCGCCAGGTCCTGATCGACCGGCTGATGTACGACCCCAGGATCCTGGAGGCCGCGGGTGCCCGCGCGAGAGAGAACAACATGCCCCGGGACGTCGTGATGGCGCAGGTCGAGCGGTACACCCGGGAGATCGTCCCCTCCTTCAACGCTTACGCGTACTTCCGGGTCGGATACTGGCTGGCGCGGAAGGCCGCGCGTCTCCTCTACCGGGTGCGTGTGGGGATCGCCGACGAGCCCGGCCTCTCCCGCGTCGGCCCGAAGTCGAGCGTCGTCTTCGTGATGAACCACCGCAGCAACATGGATTACATCCTGGTCGCCTACCTCGCGGCGACCCGAACGGCGTTGAGCTACGCGGTCGGGGAATGGGCGAGGATCTGGCCGCTGCAGACCCTCATCCGGTCCATGGGCGCCTACTTCATCCGGCGCAGCTCCGGCAACCCTCTCTATCGCCTCGTGCTGGAGCGGTACGTTCACATGGCCACCCGGAGCGGCGTCGTCCAGGCGATCTATCCGGAGGGAGGCCTGTCCCGGGACGGCTCCCTGCGCCCGCCGAAGCTCGGGCTTCTCGACTACATGGTCCGATCGTTCAACCCCGAAGGCGACAGGGAGCTGGTGTTCATCCCCGTCGGCATCAACTACGACCGGACCCTGGAGGACAGGAGCCTGCTGGCCGAGCTTTCCCCGGGGGTGCGCAAGAGGAGCCTCGCCTACGTCATCCGCACCTCGCTCCTGTTCCTCCTTCGCAACCTGTACCAGATGGTCCGGGGCCAGTGGTACCGGTTCGGGTACGCCTGCGTCAACTTCGGCTCCCCGGTCTTCCTGAAGGAGTATTGCGGAAACCAGGGGGTCGACTTCCGATCCATGCAAAAGGAGGAGCGGTTCGGACAGGTGGAATCGCTCGCCGTCCGGCTGATGTCCGAGGTGGGGAAGGTGATCCCGGTTCTGCCGGTCTCGCTGGTGGCCACGGTATTCCTTCAACAGACCGGGAACGGGCTCAGCGGGCTGGAGCTCAAGGCCGAG
>CAYILU010000028.1:4482-8579 GCA_964364235.1 uncultured bacterium
ACCCATCCTTCGCCTTTTCCCTTGGCGAGTTCCACGAACTCCTTGAAGAGGAGCTTCCCGGGATCGCCCTTGTCCTTCGTCTCCAGGAGTGACTTGCCGATCAGCGCGGCGTTCATCGGGTGAGCCAGCATCTTGCCGTCCAGGTCCATCAGAAACACATAGGTGTCCTTCCAGACGAACTTCCCCGTCTTGTTGTTGATCTCCTTGACCGCCTCGTCCAGTCCCTTGTCGGTGATCATCTGCCCCGCTTCCTTGCACTTCGCCATGCACTCGTCCTTCGTGCCGCTCTCCGCCGCCATGGCGCTCACACCCAGGAAAATTCCGAACAGCAGCACCAGCGCAACAACCGCAGCTTTCCTCATGTCTGCCTCCCCTTCGTTTTCCGGTTTGATCGTCCCTGCTTCCCATGCCTTTCCGGGCAACTGCCTCTCAACCCCGTACCGGATCCCTCACCTCCTTTCGGATTGGCATGAATTCGGAGACAGACCGATCCCGTATTCCTGGATTTGCCATAAAAAACATATATTTGAAGGATAAATAAACCATTCCACCCCCTCCGTTTCGGGAATGGGGAACGGTTGTCCGAATGTATCCCTTTCGGGGTAGTGGAAAGAGAGTAAAGATTTCGATGGGGGCTGTCAATCGAAATGTCCGGCATCCGCTTTCATGCGGATTCCTCGCTCATGTGCTCTTCCAGCGTGGAGCAGATCCGCTCCCGCGTCCGGTAAAAAAGGGAGAAGCGGAGATCCCGGGCAGCCGGGAACTCTTCGTACATCCGCAGCGCGACGTCTTCCGGCCGACTGATCGGTTCCCATCTCGCGTTGGTGTTCGGGCGCACGAATCGCCCGCTCAGGAGCAGGCGGAAGAACATCAGGTCGCACAGCATTCCTTCCAGCCACGGTGTCCAGTTCGCGTAGCCGGCGATCCACTTCAGGTGCGGCGACCCCCCCAGGAGAACCTCCGCGGTCTCCCGGTTGACGAAATCGCAGGCGCCGAAGTAGAGGCCGTCGTAGCTGGTGAGGGGGGCAAGGATGTTCCTGAGCTTCGTCCGGCTGATATCCTGCACCGCGCTGATGACGCCCCGCTTCCCGTGACAGGCGAAATAGGCGATCTTGGCGCGCTGGTCAGCCCCCTGGTCGTGGCTGTTCAAGCAGTCTCTCAAGCCTTCCGCGTTCTGGAAAACGACGTAGCTGAACAAGGCGTCGTGGCCGGGGCGGTCCCGCCGGGAACCGTTGCGCCTCGAGTAGGTCTCCTCGGTGTCACATTTCAGTTGCTTGAAAAACGGCTTGACCGTCTCGTCGTGAAGCTGGTCCCATTGCGCTTCGAACACCTTTATTATGTAGCGATAGCCGTTCCTCTCCCGCATCGCGACACCTCTCCCCTGCTTTCCAACACCTTCAACTCCCAACATATCGTTGTATGGTTTTTCACTCCGGAGTGCAGGTAGTAATATTCTGATGCCCCCGCACCCGTTCGTCAAGACCATAGTTTGTCGTTGATTATGCAGAGATTTATTTCTATATTATCGGTCTGTTGGTATCGATATCCTAATCTTCTGCTTTCAAATCGACGCCGGATGCTTTCGACCCGGGGAGGAGAGGATGAACCTCCTCTCCCGGCGGCAAACGAAACCTTCCGGGACGGCCCGCTCTTCCGCAACACCCGGGATCGTTCGTCGATATACGAACCCGTTCGGGGTCCTCCCCGGAACACGAAGGCCGGGTTCGGCATATCACCGGAAACGGTCAGGTCGCCCCGATCGCCTTGGCGGCCTTCGAAACGTCCTTCGACTTCACCCACAGGACCGCGCCGAACCTTTTCTCCCCGGCGGAGAGAGCGTCGGCGGCGATCATGTTGATCTTCGCTCGGGCAAGCTTCTCAAGATATTCCGCAACCGCGCCCACACGGTCCTCTCCCTGGACCAGGAAACCGGTCTTCTTCCCGGCAACCTTGATGCCGAGCTTCTTCGCCGCCCGCTGGAACGCGGCGGCGTTCTCGGGGAAGAAATCCATCTGGGCCCTTCCCCCCCCAAGTGGGAACCCGGTGAAGGCGAGCAGGTTCACGCCGGCGTCGCGCAGCGCTCCCAGGACCCGCGCTCCCGCCCCGGTCTTGTTGGGGATGTACACCTTGAAGTAGACGATCTTCCGTACCGTGTCCGCCATGGTTCCCTCCTTCTCTCGCGAGGTGGTTCTCTCCGACTGCCGCCAACCCGGATGCGCACAACAACCCGATTGTACCAGCGACACCTTCGTTTCGCGACAGGCCTTCAATAAAAAAAACGGGAAAACAAAAACGCCACGAGCAGGAGGAAACCCTGCACGTGGCGTCCGATTGACGCGGACTGTATCGCGACGGTTGTCGCCGGCTCAGGCGGTCCGGAACAGCTCCGTGGCGGAGATCATGTATCGCGCGTTTACGGGGCGCGTGGGGCGGTTGTCCAGCTTCGTGGGGATCCCGGGCCGCAGGAGCGACCGGAAGGGATGGTCCTCGACCACGTTCAGGTGGCTGCGGATCAGGCGCTCGATCGCGGTGAGCAGGGAGCGCTCCTCGATGCTGCAGAAGGAGATCGCGATCCCGGACGCCCCGGCCCGGGCGGTCCGTCCGATACGGTGCACGTAGCTTTCCGGCTCTTCGGGGAGGTCGAAGTTGACCACGTGGGAGAGGTCGACGATGTCCAGTCCCCGCGCCGCGACGTCGGTGGCGACCAGCACCCGGGTCTCTCCCTGCTTGAATTTCGCCAGGGCACGCTCCCGGGCGCTTTGCGTCCGGTCGCCGTGGATCGCCTCCGCCTTGATCCGGGCGCGGATGAGCTGCTCGGCGAGCCGGTCGGCCCCTCTCTTCGTCCGTGTGAACACCAGGGCGTTCCGGGCGGTGTCGTCCGACAGCAGGTGGCGCAGCAGCTCCCCCTTGCTGGATTTTTCCACGTAATAGACCAGGTGCTCGACGTTCTCCGCTGCGGGGGACGATGTCGGCGCGACCGCCACGCGGACCGGGTCGCGGAGGATCGTGTCGGCGAGGCGCTTGATCTCGCCGGGTATCGTGGCCGAGAACATGAGGGTCTGGCGGGCGGCCGGGACCCGGGAGATGATCTTCCGGACGTCCGGGAGGAACCCCATGTCGAGCATCCGGTCGGCTTCGTCGAGGACGAGCGTCCCGACCGACTTCAGGCTCAGCAGCCTCTGGGATTCCAGGTCCAGGAGACGCCCCGGGGTGGCGACAAGGATGTCGACGCCACGGCGCAGCGCTTCCTCCTGGCGGTGCTGGCTGACCCCCCCGTAGACCGAGGTGACCTTCAGGCCCGTGTACTTGCCGTAGGCTCCGAAGCTTTCGGTGACCTGTCCGCACAGCTCCCGGGTGGGGGTCAACACGAGGACCCGGATGACCCGGGGGGTTCCTTTCTTCGCGGGCGCCCGGAGAAGCCGCTGCAGGATGGGCAGCGCAAAGGCCGCCGTCTTGCCGGTGCCGGTCTGTGCGCACCCCATCAGGTCTTTCCCTTCCAACACCGGGGGGATGGCCTCCTCCTGGACAGGCGTGGGAATCTTGTGGTTCATGCCCTCGAGGGCACGCAGGATTTCGGGGCAAAGCCCGAGACTTTCAAATCTCATAACACTCCTTTTTTGGAATTTCACAAAACGCACCCCAGTGGACATCGTTCGTCACGTGGGTTCGGTTCTTCCTAAAGGACAGCCTTTGGGAGAAGCGTCACGGCCACACCGTGGTGTCGAGGCCGCTTCCGCTGAATGACCTGTCGGGAGAGGCTTGCGATTCGTGAGGATCCATTTTTAATAGCACAATTTACCACGGCAACAAACGGTACGCAACCATTATATTCGATGAGCCCATTCCCTCTTTTGCAACGGGCTCATCTTCTTCAAGGCGTGCTCGGCCTTCAAGGCCGACCCCCGGTCGGCGAATATCCGCATTCCAAGAATGCGCAATGGCTTCCTGATGCGCGTGAACCGTGCCCCCTTCCCCGCAAGGTGCTCCAGGAACCGGGCCTCCGGGTCGACCGCTATCCCGGTGTAAATGACTCCCCCGGCGCACTCGATCATGTAGACCCACCAGGATTTGCTCATCCGTCGATATTCAGAACTTCC
>CAYILU010000028.1:8679-11054 GCA_964364235.1 uncultured bacterium
TTGTACATGGAGACGCGGATTCCGCCCACGGAGCGGTGCCCTTTCAGCCCCACCATGCCGGCCTTCTTCGCCTCCGCGATGAACTGCTCCTCCAGCTCCGGCCTGGGAAGGCGGAAGACCACGTTCATCACCGACCGGCTCTCCCTCTCCACCGGCGACCGGTAGAACTGCGGATTCTTGTCGATGACCCCATAGAGGCGCGCCGCCTTCTTCCGGTTCACCTCCTCGGCCTTGGCGAGGCCGCCCTGGCCTTTAAGCCATGCCAGGACGTTCCGTACCATGTAGACGCCGAAGGTGGGCGGGGTGTTGTAGAGCGACTTGTTCTCCGCGTGGGTGCGGAACTGGAAGATCTTGGGGATGTCCTTCCTCCCCTTCTCCACCAGCTCCTTCGAAACGACGACCACCACCACTCCGGACGGGCCGATGTTCTTCTGGGCTCCGGCGTAGACCATGCCGAACTTCGTGATGTCGAAGGACCGCCAGAAGAAGTCGCTCGACATGTCGGCGACCAGCGGCACGGCGCCGGTGTCGGGGAAGCCCCTGGAGCCGTCGACATTGAACTCCACGCCGTGTATGGTCTCGTTCGAGGTGATGTGCAGGTAGGCGGCCGCGGGATCGACCTTCACCTCGGAGGGAGGCGGCACGCGGGTGTAGCTCTTCTCCTTGCCTTCTCCGACGCCGATGCTCTGGACCGCCACGGAGGCCCCGAACAGCGCCGAGACAAGCTTCGCCTCGCCGAGCGCCTTCTCGCCCCAGGCGCCGGTGATGAGGTACTGGGCGGTCTTCCCCTTCTCGAGGAGGTTCATGGGCACCTCGGCGAACAGCGAGGTTGCCCCACCCTGGAGAAGCAGGACCTCGTAGCTCGCGGGGACGCCGAGGAGCTCCCGGACGAGGGCGATGGCCTCGTCGTGAACCCCCTCGTACTCCTTGCCGCGGTGGCTGTGCTCCATCACCGACATGCCGCTCCCCGCGAAGTCGAGGAACTCTTCGCGGGCGCGCTCCAGAGCGGGAAGCGGAAGGGCGGCGGGTCCGGCGTTGAAATTGATCTTTCTGCTCATGTTGTCCTCGCTTGGGCGCGGAGGGGATTTCCGCGGATCGCGCCGCGTCACCGGTCGCGGGCCGGTCTTCCGATGCAACTCCTGTCAGGAAGGCCCATTTTTCCAAGGTCGGGGCGTACCGTCAAGCAGAAAGGCGAGCCGTGTCGGGGTGTGCCGGAAATATTGAGGGTCGTTCTATTTTGCGTGCGAGGCACCCTTTTGCGCAAAACGGACAAATACCGTCTTCCCCGAATATTTTTTGTATACTGTCGATTATATACACTCAAGAATGTGGTATAGTCCGTTGCATTGCTTTCAGCACCATCAATAACACACAACCCAAGGAGGCGGCCATGGCAAGAAAGAAGATTGCGATTATCGGTGGCGGTCAGATCGGTGGCGTGCTCGCCCAGCTTTGCGCCCTGCGCGAACTAGGAGACGTCGTGCTGTTCGACATCGTCGAGGGGATGCCCCAGGGCAAGTGTCTCGACATCGCCGAAGCCTCCAAGGTTGACGGCTTCGATATCTCACTCAAGGGGACCAACAACTACCAGGATATCGCCGGCGCCGACGTCGTCATCGTAACCGCGGGCCTCCCCCGCAAGCCCGGCATGAGCCGCGACGATCTCATCGAGGTCAACTCGAAGATCATGACCCAGGTCGCCGAGGGGATCAAAAAGTTCGCCTCCAAGTCCTTCGTCATCGTCATATCCAACCCGCTCGACGCCATGGTCACCCTCTGCCAGAAGATCACCGGCATCCCCTACAACCGGGTCATCGGCCAGGCCGGCGTCCTCGACTCGGCCCGCTTCGCCACCTTCATCGCGTGGGAGCTCGGCGTTTCCGTCCGTGACGTGACCGCGATGACCCTGGGCGGCCACGGCGACGACATGGTCCCCCTGATCCGCTACGCAAGCGTGAGCGGGATCCCCGTCATGGAGCTGCTGGAGCGCAAGTACGGCAACGCAGCCAAGGCGAAGGAAGTCATGGAAGCAATGGTGAACCGCACCCGCAAGGCGGGCGGCGAGGTGGTCGCGCTCCTGAAGACCGGTTCCGCCTTCTACTCCCCCGCTTCCTCCACCATCGCCATGGTCGAGTCGATCCTCAACGACCAGAAACGCGTCCTCCCCTCCTGCGTCTACCTGAACGGCGAGTTCGGCATAAAGGGCTACTTCGTCGGCGTGCCCTGCGTGCTGGGCGCCGGCGGCGTGGAGAAGGTCATCGAGTTCAAGCTCAACGCCGAGGAGCAGGCGATGATGGACAAGTCGCTGGCGGCCGTGAAGTCGCTGGTCGACACGCTCAAGTAGACCCGGGAGATCCGCTCCCGCGCCCGGAAAC
>CAYILU010000029.1:0-6321 GCA_964364235.1 uncultured bacterium
GCCGTCATCGGCGTTCCCCCTCCTCTCGGGGAGGAAAACCGTGAAGATGCTCCCGTGCCCCGGCTGGGACCGCGCCTCGATGAACCCCCGGTGAATCTGGACGATCCGCTGGGAGATGGCGAGCCCCAGCCCCGTCCCCCCCTCCTTGGTCGTGAAGAAGGGGTTGAAGATCTTCCCGGTGATCGCGGGATCGATCCCCTTCCCGTTGTCGCTCACCGTCGTCACCGCGTACCGTTCCCCGTGTCGCACCTGGGGGAAAAGGTCGAGACGGACGCACCCCCCCGGGGGGGTTGCCTGGACCGCGTTCCTCACGAGGTTCCAGAGGACCTGCTGCCGCTGCGCGTAAGCGCCGCCCACTAAACGGTGCCTCATCGACATTTTCCCCAGCCCCCCCCCCCGTGCGCGCGCCTCCCCGGCGCGCACCGCCTCGGTGACATCCCCGATAAGGTCCGCCATGTTCACGGGCCCAACGTTCCGCAGGGAAGGGCCGGTGTAGGCGAGGAAATCCGAGATGAGGCCGTTGAGCCGGGTGCTCTCCCGTTCGATGATCTCGAGGAGCGCCCGCGCCTCCCCGGGCATGTCGGGCGACTCCCTGAGCATCTGCGAGGATCCCGCGATGGACGCGAGAGGGTTCCGGATCTCGTGGGCAAGCCCCGCGGCGAGCTCCCCCACCCCCGCCAGCCGGTCGGCGATGCGGACCCGCTCCTCCATCTGCTTCACCGGCGTCAGGTCCTGGAAGATCACGACCCTGCCGATTACTTTGCCCTCCGCGTCCCTGAGGGGGGAGGAGGAAAACCCCAGAAAGATCTCCGCGCCGTCCGCCCGGCGGAAGAAGAGTTCCGGCCGGGGCAGGCGGAACTCGCCGCGGGGGTCCGAGAGCTCCAGCCCGGCGAGGACCTCCTCGATGCGTTTCCCGCTCACCTCGTCCCCCCTGACCCCTAAGATGCCGCACGCCGTGTCGTTGATGAGGTTGACCCTTCCCTGGATGTCGGCCGTAAGGATCCCGGAAGGGATGTTGTCGACCACGTGCTTGTGGAACGACTCGAGCTTCTGGAAATCGTCCTCGCGCGCCAGGACACGCTCCCGCGTTCTCCGAATATCCTCTCCCAGGAGTCCCGCGAGAGCACCGGTCAGGATGAACCCGATGGAGTTCGTGAGGGCAGGTCGGAGGAAGTGGGCCCAGGTGAGATGCACATCCTCGGCTCCCGGAGGAACGAGCACCCCGCGCATCTGCAGGTATATGAGGGCGGTGTAGGAGACGGAGGAGAGGGCCGCCCAGATCATCGCCCCTTTCAGGTAGAGCTCGAGGCTCCCCAGGAGAATGACGACGACGTACATGAACGCGAATACGCTGTCGTAGAGCCCCGTGGCGAACACGATGATGGAAACGAACGCCACGTCCACCAGCGCCTGGACGATGGAAACGGGGAGGGAAAGTTCCCTGCCGCCCCAGAGGGCGAACCGCAGGAGGAGCCACCCGTAGGAGAGGACAACGGCGGCGTAAAGATACTTGAAGCCGCCGACGAGGAAAAGCTCGGGCTCCTGGAAATGAACCGACACCACCGACGCCAGGAGTGCGAAGGTGATGCCCGTGCGCACCAGGAGGAGGTTGCTGCTTCCCGCAGCCTCCCCCCCCCGACCCGGGACGGGGACAGCAGACACGTTTATCCCCCGACGACGCCGGCCAGCTTGAAGATCGGCAGGTACATCGCGATGACCAGCCCGCCGATCACGACGCCGAGGAAGATCATCAGGATCGGCTCGAGGAGCGCAGTCAAGGAGTCCACGGCCGAGTCGACCTCGTCGTCGTAGAAGTCCGCGATCTTGTTGAGCATCGTGTCGAGTGCGCCGGTGGCCTCGCCGACGGCGACCATCTGGGTCACCATCACGGGAAACACCTTGCTCTCGGCCAGCGGGTCCGCGATCGTCTTTCCTTCGCTGATGCTCACCCGTGCCCGGACGATGGCTTCCTCGATCACCTTGTTCCCCGCCGACTTCGCGACGATGTCCATACCTTCCAGGATCGGCACGCCGCTGCTCACCATCGTGCCGAGGGTGCGGGCGAAGCGGGCCACGGCGATCCTCTGGAGCAGGCTTCCAATGACGGGAGTCTTGAGTAGGAGACCGTCGATGTTCCGCCGCCCGCCTTCCTTGCCGTAATACCAGCGTATGGCCGCACCGATGAGGACAAACACGACGATCACCAGGAGGAAATACTTGCGCGTGAAATCGCTCAAAGCCAGGACGAACTGCGTGGGGGCGGGCAGCGCCTGCCCGAAATCCTGGAACATCTTCCCGAAGATCGGGATGACGTAGAGCAGCAGCACCACCGTGACGACGACCGCGACCGCGAGGATGGTGGAGGGGTAGACCATCGCGCTCTTGATCTTCTTGGCGAGCTTCATCGCCTTTTCGATGTAGGCCGCGAGGCGCGAGAGGATCGTGTCGAGGATGCCGCCGATCTCGCCCGCCGCCACCAGGTTGACGAAGAGCTCGTCGAAGACCTTCGGGTGCTTCCCCAGCGCGTCGGCGAAGGTCGAACCGCTCTCGACGTCCTCCTTGACCTTCAGGACGACCGACTTGAACGCCTGGTTCTCCTGCTGCATCCCCAAGATGTCCAGGCACTGGACCAGGGGCAGCCCCGCGTCGATCATCGTGGCGAACTGCCGCGTGAAGATCGCCAGCTCCTTCTGGGAGACCTTCTTCCCGAACCCCGGAAGCTTGAACCCCAGGTCCTTGGCTTTCTGCCTGACCTTCACGGGGACGATCTGCTGCCGGCGAAGCTGCGCGAGGACGAACGCCTCGTTGGGGGCGTCGATATCCCCCGTCACGGTCCCTCCGGCCCTTGTCTTGCCTTCCCACACGAATTTCGGCATCGTCTCCTCCGGGGCTCCTGCCCGCTATGCCTTTCGCCCGGCGCCATGCGGGGCGTTGTGCGCCTGCGACATCAGGTTCCGGAACTCATCCGGGTCGGAACTCCTTCCGACCGCGTCGTCGAGTGTGATCTCCCTGCGGAGGAAGGCGGCAAGCAGCGACTGGTTCATCGTCTGCATCCCGAACTTGGCCTGCCCCACCTGCATCTGGGAGTAGATCTGGTGGACCTTCTCCTCCCGGATGAGGTTCCGGATCGCCGGGTTGGGGATCATCACCTCCAGGCAAAGCACCCTTCCCGTCCCGGACGCCTTGGGCAACAGGATCTGGGACACGACTCCCTCGAGCACGAACGACAGCTGCGCCCTCACCTGCGGCTGCTGGTAGGGGGGAAAGACGTCCAGGATGCGGTTGATGGTCTGCACGCAGGAGTTGGTGTGCAGCGTGGCGAACACCAGGTGCCCCGTCTCCGCAACGGTCAAGGCGGCCTCGATCGTCTCCAGGTCCCGCATCTCGCCGACGAGCACGATGTCGGGGTCCTGCCGCAGGATGTGCTTCAGGGCCTTCTTGAAGCTCTGGGTGTCCGCGTTGACCTCCCGCTGGTTGATCACGCACTTCTTGTGGGGGTGCAGGTATTCGATCGGGTCCTCGATCGTGACGATGTGCTCCTGCCGCTCGGAGTTGATCTTGTCGATCATCGCGGCCAGGGTGGTCGATTTTCCCGAGCCGGTCGGCCCCGTGACCAGCACGAGCCCCCTCGGCTTCTTGCACAGATCCTTCAGGTTGGCCGGCAGGCCCAGCTCGTCGAACGACCGCACGCGGAACGGGATCGTCCGGAACGCCCCCGCCACGGCCCCCCGCTGCATGTAGATGTTCGCGCGGAACCGGCTCAGGCCCTTCACCCCGAAGGAGAGGTCGAGCTCGAGCTCCTCCTCGAACCGCTGTTTCTGCGCCTCGGTCAGGATGCTGTAGCAGAGGCGCTTGGTGTCCGGGGGGGTCAGGGGCTCGGCGGGCATCGGGAGCAGGCGCCCGTCCACCCGGATGGTGGGCGGGATTCCCGTGGTGATGTGGAGGTCGGAGGCGCCCTTCTCGTACATGATGCTGAGCATCTCGTGCATCGCGATCATCGGTGTCTTCTCCTCGCTCTCCCCGATTAATCGGGGGCGGTCACCCGCAGCACTTCCTCCAGCGTGGTGACCCCTTCCTCTATTTTCGACAATCCGGACTGCCGGAGCGTCTTCATCCCGACACGGATCGCTTCCCGCTTCACCTCGATCGCCGACCCCCCCCGCAGGACGAGATCCTTGATCTCCTCCTTGACCGGCATCACCTCGTAGAGGGCGACGCGCCCGCGGAAGCCGGTCCCGTTGCAGTCGTCGCAACCCTTGCCCTTGGACGGCTTCGTGTGCTTCAGCCGCTCGGGCTTCATCCCGGCATCGGTCAGCGCCTTCGGAGGAATCTTCACCTCCTCCTTGCAGTTCACGCAGATCCGCCGGGCCAGCCGCTGCGCCACGATGAGGTTGAGCGACGAGGAGACCAGGAAGGGCTCGATCCCCATGTTCAGCAGCCTCGTGATGGTGCTCGGCGCGTCGTTCGTGTGGAGGGTCGAGAGCACGAGGTGCCCCGTGAGCGCCGCCTTCACGGCGATCTCCGCGGTTTCGTAGTCGCGGATCTCCCCCACCATGATGATGTCGGGGTCCTGGCGGAGGAAGGAGCGGAGCGCCCCCGCAAACGTGAGCCCGATCTCCTCCTTGATCTGCACCTGGTTGATCCCGGCGAAGTTGTACTCCACCGGGTCCTCGCAGGTGCAGATGTTGTCGGTGGTCTTGTTCAGGTCGGAGAGCGCCGAGTAGAGGGTCGTCGTCTTGCCCGAGCCGGTGGGGCCGGTGACCAGGATCATCCCGTAAGGCCGGTGGATGGCCTCCTGGAAGTCCATGAGCGCCTCGGCCTCGAAGCCGAGCTTGGTCATGTCGAGCTGGAGGCTCGCCTTGTCCAGGAGGCGCAGGACGATCTTCTCGCCGTGGATGGTCGGCAGGACGGAGACGCGGAAGTCCATCTCCCTGCCCTTCCCGATCTTCAACTTGATCCTGCCGTCCTGTGGAAGCCTCCGCTCGGCGATGTCCAGGCTCGACATGATCTTGAGGCGCGAGGAGAGGGCGTTGCGCAGCTTCAGGGGGGGGCGCATCACCTCGTAGAGCACCCCGTCCACGCGGTAGCGGACGCGGAACTCCTTCTCGTACGGCTCGACGTGGATGTCCGAGGCGCGCCTCTTGATGGCGTCGGTGAGGATGAAGTTGGCCAGCTTGACGACCGGGGCGTCGTCGACCCGGGTTTCCTGATCCAGGGAATCGAGGTCCTCTTCCCGCACGACCTCCAGGTCCTCGTCCAGCTCGGAGATGATGTCCTTGAAGTCCATCGTCTGGTCGAAGTACCTGTTGATCGCGGCGGTGATTTCCCGCTCGGAGGCGAGGACGAGCTCGACCGCGTAGCCGGTCTTGAACCCGATGGCGTCGATGATCGCCATGTTCGAAGGGTCCGCCACCGCGACGATCAGCTTGGCGCCGACGCGGTTGATCGGGAGGGCCAGGTGCTTCTGGACCATCTCCTCGGGGAGCAGGCGCACGACCTCGCCGTTGATCTCGTACTTCGCGAGGTCGACGACGGGAATGTTGAACTGGCGCCCGAGGAAGGAGAGCAGTTCCGGCTCCTTGATGGCGCCGGTCTTGACGAGGACCGAGCCGATCCGCTCCTTCGTCTTCTTCTGGGTCTCCAGGGCGCTTCTCAACTGCTCGGGGGTGATCAGGTTCCCCTTGAGAAGCATTTCCCCGATTTTGGTTGCCATCACGGACATCGAATAGTCACCAAATAGAAATATAAATTAAACTATATTTAGCATAATTTAGGGGTCTGATCGCAACTGTTTTTCCGCTATCGATAAAAATTCCCCGGCGGGGACCTTTTTCCCGGTCCAGAGGGTAAAACTCCTTCCCGCCTGGTGGGCCAGCATTGCCAGGCCGTCGATCGCGGGAATCCCCCTCCTCCTCAGCAGGCGCACGAGTGGAGTCCCACCTTTCCAATATACTATATCGGCAAAACGGGTCGTCTTCTCTACCCCCCCGACGGGAAAATTCTCCCACTCCCCCGACAGGCCCAGGGACGTGCACTGGACGATCAGGTCGGCCCCGCGGAAGGCCTCAACCATCCCGGCAGGCTTCAGCTCCCCCGCCGAGATCGACGTCCCGGGGAACCGGGGGGACAGGGCCCTGGCGAAGCTTTCGGCCCGTGAAGGGTTGCGATTCAGGATCGCCATCTCCCGCGCGCCGGAACGGCAAAGCTCGTAAGCGATCCCGCGGGCCGCCCCCCCCCCCCCCCCCGGCCCCCCCCCCCCCCAAAACCCACCCCCCCCCCCCCCCCCGCACGCCGCCCCGCAAACCCCCCCCCGCGGGGTTT
>CAYILU010000029.1:6331-7399 GCA_964364235.1 uncultured bacterium
CAAAGCTCGTAAGCGATCCCGCGGGCCGACCCGCCCGCCCCCAGGATCACCACCCTGCGAAAACGCCTCCCCCAGCCGGCCCCCTGGACGGCATCCAGGAATCCCGGCCCGTCGGTGTTCTCGGCGACGAGCCGTCCCCGGGTCACCCGTATGACGTTCGCCGCGCCGCAGGCCGCAACGGCCTCCGAGCGGTCGTCGGCAAGCGCCGCCGCCTCCTCCTTGAAGGGGATCGTCACGTTCCCGCCCAGGAAGTTCCCGGCCCGCACGACCCGGAGGAAATCGGGGAGAAACCCGGACGGAAGGTCGACCCCCACGTAACGCAGGGGAAGGCCAAGACGCCCGATGACGCCGTTGTGCATCGCCGGGCTCAGCGTGTGGGACAGGGGATGGCCGACGATGAACAGCAGAGATTCGAGACGACCCCGCACCCGGGCTTTCGACGCGGGGGTCACCTTTCGAGTTCGAGGTTCCAGTAGGTGAAGTCGACGAGGTTCAGGAACGGAATCCATTCCCGGTGGATCGGGGTCCGCAGGGAAAACGCGTACTCAGGGGTCCATCGGGGCCGGCCGGGCCGCGCGATCATCCGAATGCCCGTCTCGTCGGGGAGCATCCCCCCTTTTTGCTTGTTGCACGGGAGGCAGCTGCAGACGATGTTTTCCCAGGTCGTCTTCCCCCCACTGGACCGCGGGATTACGTGGTCAAGGTTCAACTCGTTCCGGGGAAAGTTCTTTCCGCAATACTGGCAGGTGTTCCGGTCCCTTACGAAGATGTTGTGCCGGCTGAAGCGCACGGTGCGCTTGGGGACCCGGTCGTAGGCGATCAGGACGAGGACTCTCGGGATCCGGATCGTCCTCCCCACGAGGCCCACGGCCTCGTCGCTGGCGTGAATGGAGAGCTCGCTCCAGGACTGGAAATCGAACGTCTCGTATTGCGAGTTGATGGCCCGGGCGAGCCCGGAATAGAGCAGACAGAACGCCCGGCGGACGTTCGTTACGTGGACCGGGAAAAACGCGCGATTCAGGACGAGCACGCCGGAATTCAGCATAACTTCTTATACACTGGGGGGGG
>CAYILU010000029.1:7499-10690 GCA_964364235.1 uncultured bacterium
CGATTCAGGACGAGCACGCCGGAATTCAGCATAACTTCTTATACACTGGGGGGGGTAGCCCGTTCAACAGGGAACTCATGCTTTCCGGCGGCGGCCAGGAGCGCCGCCGCCAGTTCGGGAAGCTCGTCGTCACGGACCGTCCGCATGTCCAGGTGCAGTTGCCCCCTTCCGATCCGCGCAACCACCGGGGGCTTCCCGCCCCGGAGCCTCTCCTCCATCTCCTCGACGCGGGCGACCGGGTGGGAGACGGCGACACAGGCGGTGGGGAGGTGGACGTCGGGCATCGCCCCTCCGCCCGGTGAAGAAAGGCCTTTCTCGACGGAAAGGATCAGCCCTGCGCCGCCCCCCTTCCTCACCCTCCGGATGAGCTTCCGGGCACGCGCGAGCACGGAAGCCTCCCCTTCCGTCATCATCGCGAGGACCGGGATCCGCTGAACCGCCCTGCGCTCGTCGGCGTACAGCGTCAACGTTGCGGCCAGCGCCGCCAGGCACATCTTGTCGATCCTCAATGCCCGGGAGAGGGGGTGTTTCTTCAAGGGCGCGACGAGCGTCTTGCGCCCCAGGATGATCCCCGCCTGGGGTCCCCCGAGCAACTTGTCTCCGCTGACCGTCACGATGCCGGGCCCCTGCCGGAGCGCCTGCCGGACGGTCGGGGTCCCGGTGATTCCCGCGGCGGAGAAGTCGAACAAGGCCCCGGAGCCGAGGTCCTCCAGCACCGGGATCCCCAACCGGTCTCCGAGCGTGGAGAGATCCCGCGTCGAAACCTCCTCCGTGAACCCCGTGATGCGGAAATTGGACCTGTGGACCTTCAGGAGCAGCGCCGTCCGGCCGGTCACCCCCCTTTCGTAGTCCTCGAGCCGCGTCCGGTTGGTCGTTCCCACCTCCACGAGGGTGGCCCCGCTTTCCGCCATGATGTCGGGAATGCGGAACGAGCCGCCGATCTCGACGAGCTCCCCCCGGCTGACCAGGACCTCCCGGCCCCTGGCCAGCCCGGCGAGGCAAAGGAGCACCGCGGCCGCGTTGTTGTTGACGACGTGCGCCGACTCGGCGCCCGTGAGCGAAAGGATCAGCTCCTCGACGTGAACGAGGCGGGAGGAGCGGCCCCCCGAGGCGAGGTCGAACTCCAGGTTGGAATACCCCCGGGAAATCCGGGAGACGGCGCGGATCGCCTCTTCCGGCAGCGGCGCCCGGCCGAGGTTGGTGTGGATGACGACGCCGGTCGCGTTGATCACCCTCGCGAGCGACTGCTTTTCCCCTGTCGCGATCTCGGCGGGCAGGCGGGACAGGAGCAGCGAGGCCCATTCCTCACGGCTTCGGACGGGCGCGGCGACAGCCTCGCTTCGGAAGGAGGCCAGGATCCTGCGGATTGCGTCCACGACGACGAGGCGGGGGTGACGCGAAAGGGCCTGTCTCACCTCGTCGACCGCGAGCAGGGATGCGACGGAAGGGAGGCTTCGGAATCTTGCCGGATCGGGCATAAGGCGCGGCCGCGGCCCGCGTCAGCCCTTCGCCAGTTCCCGGAGAAGGATTTTCTTCCCGTACTGGGCGTTCTTCATCACGAGGGACTCCGCGAGCGCGGCATCCCGCTTCCGGAACGCCTCGATGATCTCCTCGTGCTGCTTGATGGACCCGTCCATCTTTCCGCGGATCGCGAGGATCAGCCGGAACCGCTGGAACTGGCTCACCAGGTTCTGGACGATGGAGTGGAGCTTCTCGTTTCCGCACGACTTGAGGAAGATGTCGTGGAACTCGTTGTGGAGGGTGAGCACCCGGCGAAGGTCCTTCTTGGCGGCGGCCGCCTCCATCTGGCGGTTCACCGTCTCCATCTTCGCGATGTCCTTTTCCGTGAGCGTCCTGGCCGCGCAGCGCGCCGCGTACCCCTCGAGCACCGTCTTGAGATCGTAGAAGTCGGAGATGTCCTTCGCGGAGAGCGAAGCGACGACCGCCCCCTTGCGGGGGATGACCGTGATGAACCCCTCGGACTCCAGCTGGCGGAACGCCTCCCGGATCGGGGTCCGGCTGATGCCGAAGCGTTCGGCCAGGTCGGGCTCGGCCACGCGGGTGCCGGCCGGGATCTGTCCGTTGACGATCGCGCTGCGCACCGTCTCGACGATTTTTTCCCGCAGCGTCATGTGACTGTCGATCTGGATTTTGAGTTTCTGCAGCAAATTGAACCCCCACCCTGCCTCGCAGTTTGCCGCATAATGTATGCAGTATACAATTGGATGTCAAGGGTTTTCCGTGCCGTCCGGCGGACTTGGCTTGCCCCGCCCCGCGCGATGGGGTACGCTTCTCCGGACCGAATCCCGCCGGAGACGGAAAGGTTTCGCGGAAAATGGACTGGACGATCCACGCCACGGTTCCCTACCCGATGCTGGAGATCCCCGAAACGGTGCGCCTCATCGCCGGGACCGGCGTGGGCCCCGAGATCTACCTTCCGGGGAACTCCCTCGACTCCCTCTCGCCCGGACGCGCGGAAGCCGTGGCGGAAACGCTGCGCGCGGCGGGGGTGAAAAGCATCACCTTTCACGCGCCCTTCGAGGAGGTCTGGCCAGGCGCCCGAGACGAAGAGGCCCGCAGGCTGGCGTCCCGCCGTCTCCGGCAGGCGATCGAGCTCGCCCCCGTGTTCCGCCCTCGCGGTATCGTGGTCCACGGCGGCTACTACGGATGGATCTACGACTTCGACCCCCGCAAGTGGTTCGAGCCCGCCCGGCGGACATTCGAAGAGGTCCTGGATTCGGCGGAGAAGAAGGGCGTCGACCTGTTCCTGGAAAACGTCTTCGACGAGGTCCCGGATCACATGCTCCGCCTGAAGGAGGCGATCGGTTCGAAGCGATTGGGTTTCTGCTGCGACCCCGGCCACGCCGCCCTGTTCTCCCGGATCCCCGTCCACAAGTGGGTGGAGGCGTTCGGCGCCGATCTCCGGGAGTTGCACGTCCACGACAACCGGGGGATGCGGGACGACCACCTCCCCGTGGGCGAGGGCTCCGTGAACTTCAGGGGAATCCTTCACGCGGTGCTGGACGCGGGAGCCTCTCCCATCCTGACCCTGGAACCCCACCGGAAAGAGCATTTCCACCGGGGGCTGACTGCCCTCCGGGGCCTGCTTGCGGAATTCCCGTGAGGGAAAGCGCGGGCCAGCCCGCATTTCTCACCGGGCTCCGTAGCGAGGCGGTGGAGACGGGCGTGGA
>CAYILU010000030.1:0-10678 GCA_964364235.1 uncultured bacterium
CCAGCCGGGAATGAACCCTTCATCCCGGGCGGAGAAAAGATGAGACTTTCGTTTAACCTTTTTTTCAGGAGACGCCAGGATATGTCAAAAGTCAAGGCGGGGCAGGCGGGGCATGAGCGATGGCGAGTTTTTGGGAACGTCCCTGTTTTTATGACTGGTGGGCGGGCCGGCGCAGGAGGAGGACCAGCGGCAGGACGCACGCCATCATCACGGAGAGGATCCAGAAGGAGTCGTTGAATCCCATCGCCGTCGCCTGCTTGACCGCCTGGCCGTAGATCGCCTTGAGCGCCGTGGACTCGGTCGCGCCCCCGGGGACTCCGCGCCCCGCGAGGATGGCCTTCCCCCCCTCGACGGTCGTCCGGAACGCCTGGTCGAACCAGGTGAGGTGCTCCGTCAGGTGGGCTTGGTGGATCTGGGCCCTCCGGGTGAACATCGTCGTCGCGAAGGCGACGCCGAAGGACCCCCCGAGGTTGCGCAGCAGGTTGTAGATGGAGGTGGCGTTCCCCATCTGGGGCCGCGGGATGGAGGAGAGCGTCAGGGTGGTCAGGGGGATGAACAGGAACCCCATCCCGATCCCCAGGTAGATCCTCGGCCACATGAGGGAGGAGAAGTCGGCCCCCGGGGTGAAGCGCGACATCGCGTAAGTGGAGAACGCGCAGACGACGATCCCGAACGCCAGGAGGTATTTCGGGTTCCTTTTGACGATGAGCTTGCCGACGATCGGCATGGTGAGGAGCGTCGCGATGCCGCCCGGCGAGAGCACCAGGCCGGCGAGGAAGGCGGTGTAGCCGAGGAGGAGCTGCGAGTAGAGCGGGAGCAGCACGATGCTCCCGAACAGGTTGAAGAAGGCGATGAACATCACGACGTTTCCGGTGCCGAAGGTGATGTTCCTGAACGCCCGGAGGTCGACGATGGGGGTTTCCGCGAAATAGAGCTCCACGATGACGAAGAGCAGGAGGGCGAGGACCGAGACGGCCGAGAGGACGAGGATGAAATCGGAGTGGAACCAGTCCTCCCGCTGCCCCTTGTCCAGGACGATCTGGAGGGCGCCGATCCCCAGGGTGAGCAGCGCGATCCCCCAGGTGTCCACCTTCACCTTCTCCGTGCGCTTCAGGTAGGGCGGGTCGTGGATGAACAGCGTCACCATGAAGGCGGCGAACAGGCCGATCGGGAGGTTCACGTAGAAGATCCAGCGCCAGGACAGGGTGTCCGTGATGTACCCGCCCATGAGCGGCCCCGCGATGGGCCCGAACATCGCCCCGATGCCGAAGATGGCCATGGCGATCCCGTGCTCCTTCGGCGGGAACGACTCGAGGAGGATCGCCTGGGAGAGCGGCTGGAGCGCCCCGCCGCCTATACCCTGGAGTATGCGGAAGAAGACGAGCATCCCCAGGCTCGTCGAGGAGCCG
Organism: uncultured bacterium; assembly: GCA_964364235.1. Classification (GTDB taxonomy): domain Bacteria; phylum Desulfobacterota; class Deferrimicrobia; order Deferrimicrobiales; family Deferrimicrobiaceae; genus JAKALO01. The sequence continues at coordinate 1,410 of CAYILU010000030.1, forward strand.
CAGAAGACCGACGCGGCGGTGAACAGGGAAAGGGAAAACAGGAGGTACCGCTTCCGGCCGAACGAGCGGGCGAACCAGCCGGTCATCGGGATGACGATCGCGTTCGAGACGAGATAGGAGGTCAGCACCCAGGCCGACTCGTCGATCCCCGCGGAGAGCGACCCCCGGATGTGGTCGAGGGAGACGTTGGCCACGCTCGTGTCGATGATCTCGATCAGCGTGGGGAGCATCACGGTGAAGGCGATGATCCACTTGCTCCCGCGGATGGCGCCGACCGCGTTGCCGAACCGGTTCCCCCCGTTCATCGCGCTATTGGACGAGGACGGTGGGTACGACGGACATCCCGAGCCGGAGGAGGCGGTCCGGGTCCTCCCCCTTCTCGAGCACGATCTTCACCGGCACCCGCTGGACGACCTTGACGTAGTTGCCGGAGGCGTTCTCGGGGGGGAAGAGGGAGAAGGCGGAGCCGGTCCCCGCCATGATGCTGTCCACCTTCCCGCGGAACTTCTTTCCCGGATAGGTGTCCACCCGGATCGTGACTTCCAGTCCGGGGCGGATCTTCTCGATATCCGTCTCCTTGTAGTTGGCCACCACCCACACGTCGGAGAGGGTGGCGACCGCGAGCAGCCACTGGCCCGGCGAGACGACCTGGCCCGCCTCGACGCTCTTCCGGGTGACGTAACCGTCCGACGGCGCCACGACCTCCGTGTAGCCCGCGATGAGCCTGGACTCGGCGAGCATCGACTCCTTCTGCTTTATGTCGGCCTCCCGCTGCCCGACCTTGGCCTCCCGCTGCAGGAGGAGGGCCTCCCGCTGGGAGACCAACGCCTCGAGGGTGGGGATGGCCGCCTCCGCCTGTTTGAGCTCCTCCCGCGCCACGTCGTCCTGTGCCTTGACGACTTCCCCTTCCGTCAGGGCCTTTTCGTTCCGCTCCCGGCTGATGGAGTGCCGCTCGAAGAGGTTTTTCGCGCGCTCCGCGTCCCGGTTGGCCTGGGCCAGCCGTGCGGCGTTGAGTGCTGCCCTGGCGCGGGCGGCCTCGACGGCCACCTTCGCCTGGGCGAGCTGGGACCGCGCCGCCGCGATGTCCGACCGCGCGGCCGTCGTGTCGGAGCGGGCCGCGGCCAGGTCCGCCGTGGCGGCGGTGAGCGCGGAGGAGGAGGTGGCCACCCGGACGGAATACGGCTCCTGGTCGATCCGCAGGAGCGCCTGCCCCTTCTTCACCGGCTGGTTGTCCTTGACGAGCACCTCGACAACCGACCCCTGGATGCGGGCGGCCACGGGGTGGATCCTCCCCTCCACGTACGCGTCGTCCGTGGAGATGTGGGACTGGCGGTACCACCAGTAGGCGCCGCCGGCGACGACCGTCGCGAGCGAGACGACGAAGAAGATCGCAAGAGCCCCCTTCTTTCGCGACTTCCTTGTGTTGTCGCTGTTGTTCCCGTTCTTTTCCTCTCCCATCCTTTCTCTCCTGGCTCCGGTGTCGCCCATCGATGAAACCGGCCAAGCCGCGGTGCCTCGATTTTTTCTTCGGGCGACCGTCAGCTTCAGCCGGCAGCTAATTCTAAACCAATCCCGCGTGGTTTAGATACCCGCGGGTGTCGATGACCTGTCTTACCGCTAAGCCTACTGCCGGTGCCTCCAGGGGAGGGGAAGCCCGAGCGCGAGGAGGGCCCCGAAGGCGGGAAGCACGTTGATGAGGTGGGCCGCTGCCGGGACGCCGTACCGGTCGGCCACCGCCCCCAGGAGCGTCACGCCGATCCCCCCCGTCCCGATCGCGAACCCGGCGATCGTCCCCGACGCGGTTGCCATCCTGCGGGGGAAGAGCTCCTGCGCCATCACGATCGTGACCGAGAAGGTCGAGACGATGGTGGCCCCGACGGCGGCCGCAAAAACGAAGACGAGCCAGCCGCTCGAGATGAGGAAGAGGTGGATGAGGGGGACCTGGAGGGAGAGCGAGAAAAAGAGCATCTTCCGGTGCCCGATCCGGTCGGCCAGGGGTCCCCCGACGAGGGTCCCGACCGTGCCCGCCCCGAGGAACAGGAAGAGCAGCGTCGCGACGAATTCCGGGTTGTGCGTCAGCTCCGCCCGGTAGAGGAACGGGATGAAGGTGGCCAGCCCCAGCTGTGTCCAGGAGCGGAAGACGACGATGAGAACGATGAGCGAAACCGCGGCGACCGGCCGGTCCACGCGGTCGCCGAAGGCCGCCGGCGGCCGCGCGGCGGCCTCGGCGATGCGGCGCCGGATTTCCGGGAGCGCGGGCAGGAAGAGCGCGGCGGCGGCGGCGGCGGGCAGGAGCAGCCAGGAGGCGCCGTGCAGCCCGTGGCGGGAGACGAGGAAGATGGCGGCCGGGGCGCCGACGGCGAACCCCAAGTTCCCGCCGACCGAGAAGAGCGACATCCCGGTGGCGCGCCTGACCGAGGCGATGCAGGCGGTCGCCTTGAACCCTTCCGGGTGGAAGGCGGCGGTGCCGAGCCCCGTGAACATCACGAAGGCGACGAGCCACGCGAAGCCCGGCGAAAACGGAACGAGCGCGATGCCGATCCCGGAGACGAGACACCCGAGGGACAAGAGGACCGGGAACGGCTTCCGGTCGGTCGCGTATCCGAACAGCGGCTGGATCACCGAGGAGGTGAGGTGGGCCGCCAGCAGCAGCGTCCCGGTGACCGTGTAGGAGAGGGAGAACCGGTCCTTCAGGTACGGCAGTAGGGCGGGGAGCGCCCCCTGCACGATGTCGGTGCACATGTGGCCGAAGGAGAGCAGGAGCAGAAGAATCGAGGGGTTGTTCATCGGATGGCCACGTCGTCGATCGACTCTTTCCCCAGGAGGATCATCGCCAGCCGGTCGACCCCCAGGGCGGCCCCCGAGCAGGGCGGCAAGCCCAGCCGCAGCGCGTCGAGGAAGTCGGGATCGATCGGCAGGTCTACCCCCGTTTTACGCTTGTGCCGGGCCGCCAGTTCCAGCAGCCGCTCCTCCTGCTCGCGCGGGTCGGTGAGCTCCTCGTAGCCGTTCACGATCTCCACCCCGCAGAGGTACCCCTCGAACCGCTCGCAGACGGCCTCGTTCCCAACGCGCCGTTTCGCCATCGCGGCGAGCGCGGAGGGAAAGCCGGTCAGGAAAACGGCCCCCCCCGTAAGCGCCGGCTCGATCACGTCGATGCAGGAGCGGAAGAAGAGATCTTCCCAGCCGTCCCCGTCGCACGGCCGCAGCCCCTTGCCCGCGAGGGCGGCCCGCAACGCCTTCCCGTCCCCCATCGGCGCGCCGAGGAGGCTCCGGAAAGCGTCCGACAGCTCCCGCCGTTCCCACTTTCCCGAGAGGGAGACGGTTACGCCGCCCCGCCGGACCTCTTCACGCCCGCAGACCTCCCGCGCCAGCTCGAGGGTCAGCGCCTCGACATCCTCCATGACCGCCTCCGCCGGTTCCCCCACCCGGTACCACTCCAGCATCGTGAACTCGGGGTGGTGGAGCGGGGACCCTTCCCGGTCCCGGAACACCTTGCCCAGGTAGAAGAGGTTGCCCGACCCCGCCGCAAGGAGTTTCTTCAGGGAAAGCTCCGGTGAGGTGTGGAGGAACCGCTTCGATTCCTTTCCCGCGGCGTCCGCGAGCGTCACCGGGAACACGTTCGGGTCGATGTTCGGGTACGGGACCGCGATCGGGGGGTCGACCTCGAGGAACCTCCTGGCGCGGAAGAAGGACCGGATCCGTTCGAGGATGAGGGAGCGCGCGCGCAGCGTCTCCCAGGAGAGGTCGCCTTTCGCCAGCCGCCGCCACGTCCTTTCGGTTGTTCCGCCGGGGGGGGTCATCCCCTCCTATCGTAAACCAAACCTCCGGTAAGAAGAAACAAGCGAGCCCTGAATTTATTGGTAAACTTTACGGGGCGCCCGGCAAAGACGCGCGCCGAGAACCGGAAAAAGGAGGGGACGACGATGCCGTTTCCGAACTGGGGAGAAAACATCGAGGGCCAGGGCATGCTTCGGGAGGCCGTTGCGCAACTCGACCTGGCGGCCGGGCTGCTCGGGCTTGACCCGAACCTGGCCGACCGCCTGCGGCACCCCAAGCGTGCCTTGATCGTCACGGTGCCCGTGCGGATGGACGACGGGCGGGTGGTCTCCTACACCGGCTACCGGGTGCACCACAACATCACCCTTGGGCCGGGGAAGGGGGGGATCCGGTACTCCCCCACCGTCTCGCTCGAGGAGACCACGGCCCTGTCCATGTGGATGACCTGGAAGTGCGCCCTGATGAACATCCCCTTCGGCGGCGCCAAGGGCGGGGTCTGCTGCGACACGCTCAAGATGTCGCGCAGGGAGATCCAGGCGCTGACGCGCCGCTACACCTCCGAGATCGTCATGCTGATCGGGCCGGAAAAGGACATCCCCGCGCCGGACATGTACACGAACGAGCAGACGATGTCGTGGATCATGGACACCTACTCGATGCAGATGGGATATTCCGTTCCGGGGGTGGTGACCGGGAAGCCCGTCGTCGTGGGGGGATCGCTGGGAAGAAGGGAGGCCACCGGCATCGGGCTGTGCAACCTGGTCTTCGCGGCGCTCGACAGGCTCAAGCTCGACCCGCAGCGGATGACGGCGGTGGTGCAGGGGTTCGGAAACGTGGGCTCCGTCACGGCGCTTACGCTTTGGCACGACAAGGTCAAGGTGGTCGGAGTGAGCGACGTGACCGGCGGGGCGCACAATCCGGAGGGGATAGACATAGAGGCGATGGTCCGCCACGTCCACGCGGGGGGGAAGGTCGTGGAGTTTCCCGGAGTGGCGAGGGTGTCGAACCGGGAGCTGCTGGAAATCCCGTGCGACATCCTGGCCCCGTGCGCCACGGACGGCCAGATCACGAAGGAGAACGCGCCGCGGATCCGGTGCCGGATCCTCGCCGAGGGGGCGAACGGGCCGACCACCCTGGAAGCGGACGAGATCCTCCGGGAAAAGGGTGTCTTCATCATACCGGACATCCTCGGAAACGCGGGAGGGGTGACCGCCTCGTATTTCGAATGGGTCCAGGACACCCAGAAATTCTTCTGGGACATCGGGGAGATCAACCAGCAGCTCGAGCGCATCATCCTTCGGGCGTTCCAGCAGGTGATGGCGCTGGCCGAGGAGAAGAAGGTCAGCCACCGGATGGCGGCGCTGATGATCGGGATCTCCCGGGTCGCCGAGGCGATGCGTTTCCGGGGGCTGTACCCATAGAAACGGGTTTCGGTCCGCCCGCGATCTTTGTCTCTACTCCTTCGGCGCCAGGATGATCTCGATCCGCCGGTTCTTCCGTTTCCCCTCCGGCGTGTCGTTGGCGGCGACCGGCTTGTACTCCCCGTAGGCGACCGCGGACAGGATGGCGGGGTCGATCCCCTGATCCTGCAGGAAGCGCGCGACGTTGATGGCGCGCGCGGCGGACAGCTCCCAGTTGGTCGGGAACTTCTTCGCGAGGGCCCCGATGATCTGGACGTTGTCGGTGTGCCCCTCGACCCGGATCGCCTTGTCCGTGACGTCCTTGAGAATGGAGATGACTTTTTGCAGTACGGCGAGTCCCTCGGGTTTTACCTCCGATTTTCCGGAATCGAAGAGGATGGCGTCCACCATGTTGACGGTCAGCTTCCCCTTCAGTTCGGAAATGGTGACCTCTCCCTTGGAGATCTCGCCCTTCATCTTCTCCAGCAGGTCCTCGTAGGTCTTGCTGACCTTCTGGACCTTCTCTTCCTGCGCTTTCTGCAGCGCGGCGATCTCCTGCTTCAGCTTGCCCCTCTCGGCCTCCAGCGCGGCGATCTCCTGCTTCAGCTTTCCGTTATCGCTCTCCAGCGATCCGATCTTCTGCCGCAGGTCCATGATGATCCGCGACAGCGAGTCGGATTTCGAACTCAGGACGTTCTCCAGCTCTTTTTTGTCCGCCGCCATCTTGTCCCTCTGGCCGGTCATGTAGCCCAGGTCGGCGGAGAGCTTGTCCCGTTCGGCGGAGAGCCTGTCCCGTTCGCCGGTCATCTTGTCCAGGTCCATGCCCAGGTTCGCGACCCGGGCCTTGAGCGTCGCGTTCTCGAAGGAGAGGTCCTTGTGTTTCTGCTGGAGGGCCGCAAGTTCCCTGGCGAAGCCGTCCGCCTCGTTCACCTTCTTCAGGTAGGTGCTCTCCATCACGGAGCACCCGCCCATCGCGATCGCCAGGGCCGCGACGGCCGCCAGCAGGAAAAGCCTCTTCGCCATGATCCGCCTCCTTTGGAAAAAGGTCCGCCTGTTCATCGGCGATACCGGAATTATACAGGAAACCAGGGACAATACCGTAAGCGTCCGGGATGCGGTAGAATGCGGAATCCGGGAGGGAGGAAACGGGTGTGGATATCGTTATAATGAAAAGGCTGCGTGTCAGATGCGGACGGACGATCCGCCGGACATCGGGATTCGGGAACATCCTGCCGTCCACGGGACGGGGAACAAGCGACGAGGAAGAGACGATGAGAAAACTCTCCTGCCTGATGGTGTTTGCGATTCTGCTGTTGCTGCCTTGCCTGGCACTCGGGGAATTCCGGCCGGCGGATTACACGCCGATCACCCAGGTGGACCTGGTGAAAGACCCGCAGGCCCACGCCGGGAAGAAGTATCAGGTGAGGGAAGCCTTTCAATTCTGCGGCAGCGATTTCTGCGTCCAGATCCACAAGACGAAGATCAACACGAGGGACTACTACTGTTTCACCGTTGGCGCGATATGCGCCGTCCGGATGTACATCCGGAAAGACCATCCCGAAGCGGCCCAGGTGTTGCAGCTGAAAAAGGGCGACATGCTGACCGTGTACGGGACCTTCGACTTCATGGGATCGAATTACCAATTCATCATCGTGGACCGCATCGTCGTGGAGAAGGGCAGGTAGAATCGGCGGGCGGGCGTATCAACCGGCGTGCGAGGTGGCGAATGTCGTTGTCATTTCTGCGGTTCCGACTCCAGGCGGCGTGTCAGGGTGAAGAAGTGGTGGCCCATGATGGCCAGCGTGACAGCCAGCCCCAGGTGTCTGCGCGTGCGGAGGAAGGTCTTGCCGAGAAAACGCCAGTAGGCTACCCGGTATCGGGCGAAGATCCCCTGCCGTATGAACGAGCGGCACAGGGCGAGGTAATCCGAAAAGACCAGGCGCGGTTTCGGCCTGGCCCCCAACCGGCAGAGCATCGTCTGGGCGCGCTCGAAATACTCTGACGGGCTGTAGATGGAAGCGAGGACTTTCCGATAGCCGGCAAGGAGCGCTTCCGGGTTCATCCTGGGAATGAAATTCAACAGGGCCGCCGTATTGTCGCCCATGCTCTGCCGCAGGATCCGGCCTTCCTCGGAGAGCCTGCGCCACAGGCGCGTGTTGGGGAGCGCGGTCAGGAGGCCGACCATGGAAACGGGGATGGCCGCCTCCTTGATGAAGGCAATCTGCTCCTCGAAGATCTCCGGAGGGTCCTGGTCGAAGCCGAGGATGAAACCTCCCATCACCTCCATCCCGTGCTCCTGGATGCGCCGCACGCTCTCCAAAAGATCGGCCTTCACGTTTTGCAGCTTTCCCGCCGCGCGGTGACACTCCATGGCGGGGGTTTCGATCCCCACGAACACCTTGTTGAAGCGGGCCGCTCGCATCAGGGAGAGCAGTTCGTCGTCTTCGGCCAGGTTGATCGATGCCTGGGTGAACAGGGAGAAGGGATTGCCGCGGTTGCGCATCCACTCGGCGAGCCGGGGGAGAAGGGCCTTGACGGAAGGCTTGTTCCCGACAAAGTTGTCGTCCACGACGAACACCGATCCCCGCCATCCCATACCGTAGAGATGTTCGAGCTCCGTAAGGACCTGCTCCGCCGTCTTCGTACGGGGGATTCGCCCGAAGAGTTCGATGACGTCGCAAAACTCGCAGGAGAACGGGCACCCCCGGGAATACTGGATGGACATCGAGCTGTACCGCCGCAACCGTGCGAGGCGCAGGTCGGGGGGGGGGACCCTGGTCATGTCCGACCTGCCGGCGGCTTCGTAGCGGCGGCGTGCCTTGCCGGCTTCAAGGTCGGAAACCAGCTCTTCGATGATCCCTTCCGCCTCGCCCCGGACGAAGTGGTTCGCTCCCTCGTACGAAGGATGGTCCGCGCTCGTGATCGGTCCGCCCACCACCGTTCGCAGCCCCGCTTCCCGGCAACGTGCAATCAATTGCGAAAGGGAAGGTCCTTGGACCAGCATGGCGCTCAGAAACGCCACGTCGGCCCAGGCCAGGTCCTTATCACGTAGTTTCTCCACGTTGAGGTCCACCAGTTTTCGTTTCCAGTGCGGCGGAAGCAACGCCGAGACGGTAAGCAGCCCCAGGGGAGGATAGGCGGAGCGTTTCCCCAGGAAGGGCAGGGCATGCCGGAAGCTCCAAAACGTATCGGGAAATCCGGGGTAAAGCAGCAGGACTTTCATGTCCGACCCTACGGGAAAAGGAAATGCGGTTACGGAGTGCCGGGTCGATGATAATTATTTATTATAAACGAATCGGTGACTGTTGGTCAGAATTTGCACGGGAGATATGAAGACATGATCCGGATCACGGGGACGGTACGGCTCGACGAGGGCGAGATCCGGGAAAGGTTCATCCGGTCCTCCGGTCCCGGCGGTCAAAACGTCAACAAGGTCGCGACGGCGGTCCAGTTGCGCTTCGATATCCGCAACTCCCGATCCCTGACCGAAGAGGTGCGTGAACGGCTGATCCGCCTCGCGGGGAAGCGGGTGACCCGCGAGGGCGTGCTGATCATCGAGGCCGGTCGTTTCCGCACACAGGAGCAGAACCGCCGGGACGCAAGGGAACGCCTGGTCCGATGGGTCCAAAAGGCCGCCGAACCCATCAAGCATCGGAGGGAAACCCGGCCTACCGCGGGATCGAAGGAACGCCGTCTGGAAGGAAAGCACCTGCGAGGCGAAACCAAGCGGGTGCGAAAACCGGTTTCCCCTTCGGAATCCTGAAAACACCTCCGGGCCGAACCATGGCCTCGCTTGGTGTTACCTGCGTGCGTTGTGTATCACCACTTCGACCGAATGTTTCCGGCGGTCGTCAACAAGGGGAATCGCCTTGTCGTGTTGCTCGACCCCGTCAACGGTCACGCTCGTCTCGCCGACCTCGGCAAGCTGTTGCAGGACGGCGATTTCGTAGACCGTCTCGCGATACCGGTAGTACACCTTGAACCCCTTCCAATCCGCGGGGAGGCACGGAGCAAAACGCAGCTTGTCCACTTCCAGCCCTAAGCCCAGGAGGGATTCCACGAACAGCCGGTACATCCCGCCGGCCGAGCCCC
>CAYILU010000031.1:0-10480 GCA_964364235.1 uncultured bacterium
CGCGCGACGGAATCGGGATTCCTCGCCTTCTCCGGCTGGAACACGGGCAATCCCAGGCGCTGCGCCTCGAGCTTCACGGGGGGCGGGGAAAGCGCCTGCCCCCTGCCGGAGGGGCGGTCGGGATTGGTGACCACGAGGGTGACCGTCTCCGAACCGGCCAGCGCGGAAAGCGAGGGGACGGCGAATTGCGGGGTCCCCATGAAGACCGTCCGGAAGGGGGGCATTCTTTATGGAAGGATGGCCACTACCTCGCGGGAGCGGCCGTGGCGGGGATCCGGTCGATGAACAGAACCCCGTCGAGATGGTCGATTTCGTGCTGGAGGGCCCGGGCCAGGAACCCCGTCGCCCGGATCCGCACCGGCTGCCCCTGGAGGTCAAGACCCCGGACCAGGACGGATTCGGCCCGGGGAACCAGGCCCTCGACACCGGGGACGCTCAGGCACCCCTCCATCCCCTCGACCGAGCCGCTGCGTTCCGCGATCTCCGGATTGACGAGCGCCACGGGGAGGCTCTCCGTTTCCATGGGGGAGACGTCCACGACGATTACGCGCCTGCCGACCCCGATCTGCGGCGCGGCAAGCCCCACGCCGGAGGCCGCGTGCATCGTTTCGAACATGTCGCGGACAAGCTCCCGGACCTTGTCGTCCACACGGAGCACCGGGATCGCCTTCCTCGTCAGGAAAGGGTCAGGATAGGTGAGAATTGGCCGCAGCATTGTTGTTTGCCTTTTTCGCCGGGTAGAACCGGACGACGTTTTTCCCGCTCTCTTTTCCCCAGTATAGCGCCCGGTCCGCGTTGCCGACAAGGTAATCGACGGAAAGGTCCATGCCCGGGGACACCGAGGAGACTCCGAAGGTAGCGGTCAGCCGCAACGTGCTGCCGTTGAGTTCGAACACGCGGTCCTTGACGATCCCGTGTGCCCTGCCGGCCGCCTGGAGGGCCTGCGGCTGGTTCGCGTCCACCAGGAGCCACGCGAACTCGTCACCTCCGAGCCGGGCCACCGAATCGTACGTCCGTTTCGCGCCGGAAAGCACCGCCCCGAACTGCCGGATCACGGAGTCCCCCGCCGGTTGACCGTAGCTTTCGTTGATCTTCCTGAAATCATCTATATCTACAATGATGCAGGAAAGGGGGCGGCCGATGCGCCGCGCCATCTCGATGTGGCGGGCGGCGTCCAGGGAGAAATGCCTGCGGTTGGGGAGTCCCGTCAGCTCGTCCAGCATCGCCCGTTCGCGCAGCGCGCGGTTCCTGTCGAGGAGGGACTGGTAAAGGGAGCCGTAGTGCAGGAGCGGAGCCGCTTTCTCCATCAGCCTTTCCGGGGAGGTGTCCGCGGAGACCAGGAGGTCCACCCCCGCCGCCCGGAACTTCGACGCGCGCAGCAGCGCATTCATCCCGCCCACCAGGATGACGGGTACCCCGGCCGCGCCGTCCCGCTCCCGGAACCTGCGGAGGACCGCCGTCTCGTCGTTCGCGGCCCCGTGCTCCCCTAAAAAGACCCCCGCCAGGGAGGTGCAGGGGAGCCCGGACTCCAGGAGCCTCGCCCAGGACGAAGCCTCCTCGACCCGGTACCCCTCCGCGGAAAGGAACGGGACGATGCGGCGAAGCACGGGCCACAAGGGCCGTGCGATCAGCACGGTGTCCGCCGATCCGGACCCCTGCCTCTCACCCGATGAAATCGTCTTCTTCATGGAATTATCGGACCGGACCCCCATCGCCCGGGAGGCGCCGCCAGGGCGCGGCCCCCGTCAGGGATCCCCCTGCTCTCCCAGGATGTTGGCGTTCTTCAAGGCCACCGCGGCCGCGTTCCCGAAGGCTTCCAGGAGCTCCAGGTCCTCCTCCGCGAAGGCGGACACATCATAATGGTCGAGGTTCAGCACCCCCACCACCTCGTTCCCCCACTTGATCGGGACCGCCATCTCGGACCGCACCCTCGGGTTGGCTTCCACATACCGGGGGTCGTTGCGGACGTCGGAGACCAGGACGGGCTTCCCTTCCTGCGCCACCCATCCGGTGATCCCCTCCCCGAGCGGAAGCACCACCGACTCCTTGACGCCTTCCCCGAGCCCCCGCTCCGCCTCGATGCGCAGGACCCCGGACTTCGCGTCCACGAGGACCACGGAGCCGCTGGAGGCCCCCATCAGCTCCGTCGCCCGGTCCACGATGAGCTGGAAGAGCACGGACGGGTGGTGCTCCTCGTTGAGCGCCCTGCTGATTTCGAGGATCGCCGCGATCTTTTTCGCCTTCCGGTCGAGCCGGGACACCAGCTGCGCGTTTTCGAGCGCAACCGCCGCGAAGTTCGCCATGACCGACAGGAGCTTCAGGTCGACCTCGGACAGATCCCGGTTGTCGAGAGGGGTCGCCGCCGCCAGCACCCCGACGGTCCCGGAGGGCCCCGCAACCGGCGCGGCGAGGAAACCCCGGACGTTGAGCCGCCGCATCAGCCGGAGGAGCTTGCGATCCGCGCCGATCCGCCCCTCGGAAACGATCATCCCCTCCCCGCTGGCGAGGATCTGCGAAAAAACGGAGTCGTGGATCTCCTGGCGATACTTGTCGAACTGCCTCCCGCGGGGGATCCCCGCGACCGAGCGGGGGACCAGGTACTCCTGCCCCGGGGTCTTGAGCAGCAGCACGCACCGCTCAACGCGCAGGATGGAGGTCGAGGCGGAGACGATGAGGTCGAGGCTGCGCTGCACGTCGCCGACCGGCGTGGCCATCGCCTGCGACACCTCGTAGAGCCCGGAGGTGAGGGCGCCCGCCAGCGAGACCTCCCGCAGCGCGGGGCTGGCCGGCTTTTTCCCCCGCAGCGCCTCGTAGAGGACGGAGAAGACCGTCATTTCGCCCCCAGAAGCTTCCTCACGGTCTGCTTGAGCTCCGAGACGTCGGCCGACTTCACGATGTAGGCATCGGAGGCCCACGTGTTGAAGTCCTGCCGAAACTCGCCGAACGCGGTCAGGAGAAGGACGGGGATCGACGGGTTCTTCTCCCGGATCCGCCGGAGCACCTCGATCCCGTCCATCCCCGGCATCATCACGTCGAGGGTCACGAGATCCGGCCGGAACGACTCTAACTTCGAAAGGGCCTCCAGCCCGTTTTCCGCAAGATCGATCCGGTATCCTTCCTCCGCCAGCTCGTCCCGGTAAAGCTCGCGGATGTTCTCTTCGTCGTCCACCACCAGGATCTTCTTCATCGGGTCTCCTCCTGGATCACCGTTTCCGGCAACGCCGGATCAGCGGCCCCGTTCGATTTTTCCTGTTTTCCCCTCTTCTCCCGCCTCCCCATCGCCCCAGCGGGGAAGGAGGCCGGCGTCGATCCCTACGCGGGAGACGATGCGCGACACCACGAAGTCGACCAGCTCCCCGACCGAGGCCGGGCGGTGGTAGAAACCCGGGCATGCCGGAAGGATCTCCGCGCCGGCGCGGGAGAGGGACAACATGTTCTCCAGGTGGATGGAGGAGAACGGGGTCTCCCGTGGGACGAGCACCAACGGCTTCCTCTCCTTGAGCGCCACGTCGGCGCACCGCTCGAGGACCGAAGACGAGACGCCGTGGGCGATCCTGCCTAACATCCCCATCGAGCAGGGGGCGATGATCACGGCGTCGGGAGGATTGGAGCCGGAGGCGAAGGGGATGCCGAAATCGTCCTCCGCATGGAGGCGGCACTTCCCCGGCGGCGCCGACAGGAGCCGCTCCACCCATTGCCTCCTGGCGCGAATTGAGGGCGGCGGGGGGGATCCCGGGAGCTCGGCCTCCAGGATCTCCCACGCGGTCTTCGTCACCAGGACGTGCAGCTCGGCCCCGGCCGACAGAAGGACGGCGCCCGTGCGCACCCCGTAGACGGCGCCGCTCGCACCCGAAATGCCGAGGAGGATCTTCATGCGGTTCCCTCGTCCCGTCCGGCCCCGCGGGGTCTAAAACGCCAGGTCAATATAGGTAAACAGGCAAAGCGCGATGCTGATGACCCCGTTCATGTTGAAAAAAGCGACGTTCAGCCGAGACAGGTCATCCTTTTTCAGGATCGCGTGCTCGTAGACGAGCACAGCCGCGCAGAGGCCCCAGCCGGCCAGGTACCACCACCCCATCCTGAAAATATGATATCCCAGCAGGAGCAGGCCCGCCATGACGAAGTGAAACACCCGCGCAACCCACAGCGATTTCCCCACGCCGAGGAAGCGCGGGATGGAGTGCAGTCCCTCCTCCCGGTCGAACTCGATGTCCTGAAGGGCGTACAGCACGTCGAACCCGGCCACCCAGAACAGGACCGCGAAGGAAATGACGAGGATCCGGGGATCGAAGGAGCCGGTCACGGCGATCCACGCCGCCAGCGGCGCGGCGCCCAGGCACAGCCCCAGGACCACGTGGGACGCCCAGGTGAAGCGCTTGGTGTAGGAGTAGGAGAAGAGCAGCAGAAGGAGGACCGGGGAGAGCTTGAGGCACAAGGGGTTGAGCTTGGCCGCCGAAAGCGTAAGGAGGAGTACCGACAGGAAGATGAAGACGCCCGCCATCGTCTTGCTCACCTTCTTGGCGGGGATGGCCCGGTCCCTCGTGCGGGGGTTTCTCGCGTCGACTTCGGCGTCGATCACGCGGTTAAATCCCATCGCCGCGCTACGGCCCCCCACCATCGCCAGGACGATGTAGAAGAACGTCTTTCCGTCCGGCACCCCCCGGGCCGCCAGAAACGCCCCCATCAGCGCGAACGGCAGCGCGAAAATGGTGTGCGCCACCTTGATCATCTCGAGGTAGACGCCGAAACGGCCGAACATCTAGAAACCGTACTCCTTCCACCGGCGCGTGACGAGGGCGACGATCTCCTCCGCCATCCGGATGTCGTCCGGCCACTCGCGGCCGAACCCCTCGGACGCCCACTTCCGGGTGGCGTCGATCCCCATCTTCGACCCGTAGTGGGGGATGGGGGAAGCGTGCTCGAGCGCGTCGACCGGCCCCTCCACGATCATCACGTCGCGCCGGGGGTCCACGTTGTTCCCGATCCGCCAGATGACCTCGGAGAGGTTCTGGATGTCGATGTCGGCATCGAAGACGACGACGAACTTCGAGAACATGAGGAGCCCCAGGCCCCACACGGCGCTCATCACCTTCCGGGCGTGGCCCGGGTACCGCTTGTCGATCGCGAAGAAGGCGAAGTTGTGGAAGATCCCCTCGATCGGAAGGTTCATGTCGACCACTTCCGGGACGATCTTCCGGAGGAGCGGCAGGAAGATCCGCTCGGTCGCCTTGCCTAAGTAGACGTCCTCCATCGGGGGCTTGCCGACGATCGTGGCCGGGTAGATCGGCTCCCTCCGCCGAGTGACGCAGGTCAGATGGAAAACCGGGTACTTGTCGGCCAGCGAGTAGTAGCCGGTGTGGTCGCCGAACGGCCCCTCGGTGCGCAGTTCCCCGGGGTCGACGTACCCCTCCAGGATCACCTCGGCGTGCGCGGGGACCTCGATGTCGCAGGTCCTGCAGCGGACGAGCTCCACCGGCTGTTTGCGCAAAAAACCGGCGAACACCATCTCGTCGACGTCCTCCGGCAGCGGCGCCGTCGCGGCGTAGATCGTCGCCGGGTCGCCCCCCAGCGCGACCGCCACCGGCATCCGCTCCCCTTTCTTCCGGAACCCCCGGTGGTGCTGCGCCCCCCCCTTGTGGATGTGCCAGTGCATCCCCGTCGTCGTCTCGTCGTAGAGGTGCATCCGGTACATCCCGACGTTGCGGCGGCCCGTCTCGGGGTCTTTCGTGAAAACGAGCGGAAGCGTCAGGAACGGCCCCCCGTCGCCCGGCCAGGTCGTAACCACCGGAAGGAAGGAGAGCGAGGGGCGGTCCTTCTCCACCACCTCCTGGCACGGAGCGGAAGACACCGTCTTCGGCACGAAGTCGGCCAGCCGGGCGAGCTTGGGCAGCATCTTCAGCTTCTCGAGGAGGTTGGTGGGGATCTCCGGCTCGATCACCTCCCGCACGCGCAGGCCGATCTCGTCCAGGGAGGAAACGCCCAGGGCCAGGCACATCCGCCCCATCGTGCCGAAGAGGTTCATCGCCAGCGGTACCGACTTCCCCCGCACGTTCTCGAATAGGAGAGCGGGCCCCCCCGACTTGACCGCGCGGTCGGCGATCTCGGCCGCCTCCAGCTCGGCCGACACGGGGGCCGTGATCCTCTTGAGCTCCCCGCGGGCCTCGAGGGCGGAGAGGAACTCCCGCAAGTCGCGGAACGCCATCGTCGCTCCTTACCTGGGAAAAGATGGGGAAATCATATCATTTCGCTTCCGGACCATCGAGGTTCTCCGGCATCCCCTCGACGAACGCGCGGATGCGGTTCCGGACGGACCGGAACTTGGCCATGACCTCGGTCTCCGTGCCGCGGGCGTGGATCGGGTCCTCGAACGGCCGGTGGACGCGCTTCCCCTGGCCCGGGCGGACCGGGCATTTGCTGTCCGCGTAATCGCAGAGGGTCACGACGTAGTCGAACGCAATCCCGTCCAGCTCCTCGACGTGCTTGGAGTACTGGGCGGTGATGTCGACGCCGGCCTCCTTCATCACCCGGACGGCCAGCGGGTGGACAAAGCAGGGGGCGACACCGGCCGAGTACGCCTCGATCACCCCGGATTTGAGCGCCCGAGCCCATCCTTCCGCCATCTGGCTGCGGCAGGCGTTGCCGGTGCACAGGAACAAGACCTTCTTCCGCCGCCCCCTCGATGCGCCACCCCGGGAATCCATATTCTCCCCCTCCATGAACCGATCCCGGAAAATATCCGGCGAATTAGTTTATACTAATCTTTTTTTGGGGGGGGGAATTTTGAAGAAAACCGCGAAAATCTTCAAGGCGCTGTCCGACGAGTCGCGCATCCGGATCCTGAAGATGCTGGAGGGCCGGCCGCTGTGCGTCTGTGAGATCCAGCACATCCTGAAGGGGTCCCAGCCCAACGTGTCCCATCACCTGAAGACGCTCCACGAGGCGGGACTCGTCGAATCGGAGAAGGACGGGCTGTGGGTCTCGTACCGGCTCCCGGACAAGCCCGAGAGCCCGCTGCACGCGGCCGCGCTGACCCTGGTCCGCAAGTCGCTTTCCTCGGACGAGACGATCCGGAAGGACCGCGCGATCGTGGCGAGCGTGAACCGGTTCGAGATCACCTGCCGGAAGTAGCGTCCCCGCGGGGGCGCAGCGTGGCGACCGTCGCGCCCCATCCGCCCGCTTCCGGCGGCGCGTCCGCGAAGGCCTCCACCGCCGGGTGCCGCGAGAGAACGGCCCGCACCGTCTGCCGCTGCGTCCCGGTCCCGCGTCCGTGGACGATCCGCACCTGCCGGAACCCCGCCCGGACCGCCTCCTCCAGGTAATCCTCCAGCAGCCTCGAGGTTTCCCGGGGGAGGAAGGCGTGCAGGTCGATCCGATCCTCGATCGGGATCCGGCGCGGACCGCTCAAGCGTCCCCCGAGGCTCTCGAGGCGATCGACTGCCACACCGAGGCCGGCACCTTTTCGAAGGCATCCACCACCGCGGGGTCGAACTGTTTCCCCGCCTCCGCGCGGAGAACCTCCAGGGCCGCGGCGTGCGACGAGGCGTCGTGGTACGGCCGCGCGGTCGTCAGGGCGTCGTAGACGTCGATCACGGCGAACAGCCTGGCGCCCAGGGGGATCTCCTCCCCCTTCAGCCCCCTCGGATACCCCGTCCCGTCCACCTTTTCGTGGTGGCACAGGACGATCTCCGCGGGGTCCCGCAGGAACCCGATCTTCCGGAGCATCCGGTTCCCGACCTCCGGGTGGGTGCGCATGACCTTCCAATCGCTCTCCGAAAGCGGCTCGGGCTTGAGGAGAATGCTGTCGGGAACGCCGATCTTCCCGACGTCGTGCAGCAGCGCCCCCTTTCCGATCACGGCGAGCGATTCCTTCTCCCGTATCCCCATCTCCTCCGCAAGCCGGAGCGTGTAGTCGGCTACCCGCTGGGAGTGGAGGCCGGTCCCGTGCTCCCGCACGTCCAGCGCGGAGGCAAGGGCGACAAGCGTGTTCTCGTTCGCCTCCTCCATGCTCCGGATGTGCTTTTTCTGCTGCTCGAAAAAGTTCGCCGCGAGCGCGCCCACCATCCAGAAGACGCCCAGCTCGCCCACCTCGCCGATCTGCGCCGCCAGGTCGCCGGACCCGCTGGCCACCATCGCCCCCCCGCAGATCAACGTGACCACAGCCGTGGACACGACGGCGCCCGGCCCCCCGAACCAGACGGCCGAAAGCAGCAAGGGGAGGAAGAACAGCTTCCGGACGAGGTCGCGCGACCCGTGCCACGCATACGACTGTTCCGGGAGGGAGAAAAGGAAAACCGCCACGGCGGCCATCAGCACGGTGACGGCCAGCCCCTTCGCGACCGGACCGGAAAACCCGAAGATCTCCTCTCCGGAATGGCTCGTCATGGTCCCCATATTACCGCATCCGCAAAAAACCAGTAAGATAGGCCTCATGTCCAAGCGGGTCATCATCGGAACCGCGGGCCACATCGACCACGGCAAGAGCGCGCTCGTCCGGGCCCTGACGGGAATCGACCCCGACCGCCTCAAGGAGGAGAAGGAGCGGGGGATCACGATCGAGCTGGGGTTCGCGCACCTCGCGCTCCCCTCCGGGACCCTTGCGGGGATCGTCGACGTCCCCGGCCACGAGAAATTCGTCCGGACGATGGTCGCCGGGGCCGCCGGGGTGGATATCCTGATGTTGGTGATCGCCGCGGACGAAGGGGTCATGCCGCAGACCCGGGAGCACCTGGACATCTGCCGCCTCCTCTCCATCCGGCACGGGCTCGTGGCCCTGAACAAGTGCGACAAGGTCGACGAGGAGTGGCTCTCCCTCCAGGAGGAGGAGATCCGGAAATTCGTCCGTGGGACCTTCCTGCAGGACGCGCCCGTCGTGCGCGTATCCGCGGCGACCGGGGAGGGGCTTTCCGGGCTGATCGCCGCACTCGACCGTGTCGCCGGCGGAGTCGCGGGAAAGGACCCCTCCCTCTTCTTCCGCCTTCCCGTCGATCGCGCGTTCTCGATGAAGGGGTTCGGGACGGTCGTCACCGGCACCCTTGTGGGGGGAACGGTCCGCGTCGGGGAAGAGGTCCAGGTCCTCCCCCGCGGACCGGTCGCGCGCATCCGTGGGCTGCAGGTCCACGGGGGCCCGGTGGAATCGTCCGGGGCGGGAACGCGCACCGCCGTCAACCTTCAGGGGGTGGAGAAGGAGAGCACGCCCCGGGGATCGGTCCTGTGCAGGCCGGGGACGCTCGTCCCGACCCGCACGGCGGAAGTATTCCTGGAATATCTTCCGCTGGCCCCGCGGCCCCTGAAAAACCGCGCCCAGTTTTCTTTTCACGCCTTCACCGCCTCCATGCTCGCGAGGGTCCTCCTCTACGGGACCGCGGAGATCCCGCCAGGTGGCTCCGGCCATGCCCGTATCCACCTGGCGGAAGAGACGGTCCTCCTGGGCGGCGACCGCTTCATCCTGCGCGGCTTCTCTCCGCTGGAAAATTTCGGCTACACCGTCGGGGGGGGGCGCGTCCTCCACCCATGCCCTCCTCAAAGGAAAGGCGCGGGGAAGGCCGTGCCGGTCGTACTTCCTCTCCTGGACGCGGGAGACGCGCGGACAAGGATCCTGGCGGCCATCGAAGACGCCGGGTGGCAAGGGCTGGAGGACCGGGAGGCCGCCGCCATCGCGGGTGTGGGACCGGATGCCGCCCGGCGGGAGATCGGGCAAGGCGTCCGCGCCGGGGAGATCCGCGGTCTGGAGGGGAGCCTCCGCCACTGGCACCGATCCGCGGTGGAAAGCATCGGACGAAAAGCGATCGAGGCCCTATCCCGGCTCCACGACCGGTTCCCCGAACGGGAAGGGTTCCCGCGGGAAGAGGTCTCCTCCCTCCTGCCCGGCGCGCCCGGCCCCGGCCTGGTCGCACTGTCCCTTGCCGGGAACCCCGAGGCCGGGAAAACCGGCGACCTATACTTTCTTCCGGCGAGGCGGCCCCGGGCGGTGGAGCTTTCCTCCCCGCTGGCGCGCGCGATCGCGGAGAAGGTGCGACAGGCGGGGCTTGCGGCGCTGTCGAAAACCGAACTTGCGGCGAGTGTTCACGCGGGGAACTCCAAGGAGTTCGACAAGACGCTGGAGGGACTGGTGCACGCGGGGGAGATCCTGCGGGCCAAGGAGCTCTGTTTCGACCCGCGGGAAATTGCCGCCCTCAAGGAAAAGCTGGTCTCCTTCCTTGCGATGCGGGGGGAAATCACCGTGCCCGACTTCAAGGAGCTGACCGGCCTCTCGCGCAAGTACATCATCCCGCTGCTGGAATATTTCGACCTCGCCAAGGTGACGCTGCGCGTGGGGGACAAGCGAGTACTGCGGAAGGGGAAGTAGGGCTACGGCTTTCGCTCTCCGGGCGGCGTGGGACTCCCGGCGTCCTCGCACAAGCGCCAGAGGACGGCGCACGCGATGCCCGCCCCGAACCCCGCCAGGTTCCCCGCAAGGGAGAGCGCCGCGGGGTTCAGGAGA
>CAYILU010000032.1:0-2018 GCA_964364235.1 uncultured bacterium
TAGACATGCCCGGATCCGCCACCGCAGCAGGAAGGTGGTGAGAAATGCGGGTTAAACATTGAACCGGACGAGGAAGATATCGCCGTCACGGACGACGTACTCCTTCCCTTCCAGCCGGAGTTTCCCCTCGCTTTTTGCTTTCGCCATCGACCCACACCGTAAAAAATCTTCACAATCGATAACTTCCGCACGTATAAAACCTTTCTCCAGGTCGGAGTGGACCTTCCCCGCCGCCGCGAGCGCGGTCGCTCCCCGCTGGACGTTCCAGGCCCGGACCTCGTCCTCGCATACCGTCATGAAGCAGATGTAGTCCATGGCGTCGAAGGCCCCGCGGACGAGCTGGTCCCGCGCGCTTCGGGAAATCCCCATCTCCCGAAGGAAATCGGCCTGCTCGGGGGGGGAAAGCTGGGAAATCTCCTCCTCGACCTTCGCCGAAAGGCGGATAAGGGGGATACCGCGGTCGGCTGCCAAGGCGTTCAGCTCGGGATACGGCCCGGCGGCCAGGTCGTTTTCCCCAACGTTCAGCACGAGGAGCAGCGGGGTCCGGCTGACGAACCGGAATCCCGAGAGTATGCGCGCCTCCTCCCCCGTGAAGGTGACTCCGCGGAGGGGAATCTCCCTTTCGAGGGAGGCGACCGCCCTCCGGAGGGTGGTCCACTCCGCGTCGCGCCGCGCCTCCTTCGTCATCCGCTCGATTCTTTTCTGCGCGATGAGGTAATCGGAGAGCGTCAGCCCGGACTCGATCTCCCGAAACTCCCGGACCGGATCGAGCCCCCCCGGGGGCGCCGGGTGGAAGTCGTCGGAGAAGCCGCGAAGGACGATGGCAAGGACCTCCACCCCCTTGATCTTCGCCAGGGCGTCCGGCGGGAGCAGCTCCCCCTCCTTCGTGTCGATGTCCTCGAAGGTCAGGGAGACGTAGGTCGTTTTCTTCGGGTGGAAGACGCCGGCAAGGCGGTCCACCCGGTCGTCGGGGACGCGGATCGTGCAGACACCGGCGGAAAGCCCCTTCGCGGTGGTCTCCCCCGCGCCGGCCAGGGCGTGGAAGAGGGTGCTCTTCCCGACCCCCGCGTTCCCGAAGATTCCCACCCTCATTTTCGTTCCGCCTCCTCTTCCGGTATTCCCTCGAACAGGTCGCGCTCCGGGAGTGCCCCGACGGGAAGCAGGGTCCTCGCAAGCACGTAGGTCTCCCGGCGCGCGAATTCCCGGTATCCCTCCCGGGCAAGGATCCGGGTGTAGTCCTTCGACTGGGTCTTGTGGCAGAAGAAGGCCTCCACTTTCTTCTCGAGCCAGGCCGACGTGTCGATGACCGTGGTGATCTTCTCGCGCGGGACGCCCGCCAGCGGGACGTTCCACGCCGTCAGCACCTCCTGAGCCACCTCGTACTGGTAGAGCTTGTACGGGGCCCAGGGGGTGATCCCGTCGACCAGCTGGCGGGGGAAGCGCGACGGGTCCGCCGACGCGTCGAACGCCTCGAGGGCGACCTCGGACATCGTCACGTGGTCGGGATGCCGGGAGATCCCATCCGGGCCGAAGCCGATGATGACTTGGGGGCGAACCCAGCGGATCTGCTCGACCGCCTTCTCGACAAGAGGTTCCCGGGGCGTGTTGACGAGCTGACCGTCCATGAACCCGAGGAAGACGACCTTGCGGATGCCGAGGATGCCCGCCGCGCAGAGGAGCTCCGCGGCGCGGACCTCCCCAAGGTGCTCGCGGTCCGTGACCGGGGGCTCCCCCACCATCCCGGCCTGCCCCTTCGTCGCCGTTGCGAGGTAGACGTCCGCCCCTTCGGCCGAATATTTCGCGATGGTGCCCCCCGGGCCGAACGTCTCGTCGTCGGGATGGGCCAGGAGGAGCAGGATCCTTCGTTTCATTCCCGGGAAGCCTTTCCGTTCCTCTCCGCCTTCGTTGAACCTTAAACATAGCACAAGAGGATATTGCCGATTATTAGACTCTTCCGCAACGCCCGGGATGGAAGTATCATTGTGCGGGTCTCCTCATGAGACAGGTGATCTCCACCC
>CAYILU010000032.1:2118-9078 GCA_964364235.1 uncultured bacterium
CCGGGATGGAAGTATCATTGTGCGGGTCTCCTCATGAGACAGGTGATCTCCACCCGGAGGAAACGATGAGACGTCCCTCTTGCCGGATCCTGTTCATCGTCGTTCTTTTTCCCCTTCTTTTCGGCTCGACGGCGCTTGCGCAGGCGGACATCCCGATCATCGTCGACGGCATACCGCTCGACGCCAAGGCGGTCGTCGTCAAGGACGAGGTTTTCATCCCCGCCTGGATCCTCGAGAATTACGCCCACACCAAGGTGAGATGGATGCGCCGCGGCAACATCCTCGAAATCCTGACTTCGGCGCCGGGCGACCCCTCCCCCCCCACGGAGGGGAAGCTCAAGGTGAAGGTCGGCTTCTATCTCGGCACGGAAGGCTTCGTCGTCGGCAAGAACACCCGCCTCTATCTCCTCAACATCGACCCCAAGGAGTTCACGTTCCAGGACGGGAAGACGCCGGCCGAGCGGGCCCACGAAGGGACGGTCGAGCGGATCGGGAACATCTCGGACCCGATGCGCGAATACCTCCACCTGCCGCCGACCGAGCGGTTCAGCCCGAAGGGCTGGGGGATCGTCTCGAAGATGCCCAAGGAGGAGATCGTGTTGCTTTCCTCCATCGTGGAACGGTACGAGGTATTGTACAAGAGCCTCTACTACGACCTGGTCACCAACCTCGTCATCGGCAAGGAGCAGGACATCCGGACCTCTTCGATGATCGACGAAACCCTCAAGGGGATCCGGATCGAAAACGTCCCGCTCTCGGACGACGGGTCGGCGGAGATCACCTTGGGCAACGGCCTCTACTTCCTGTACGCCCGGATGCTCTACCGGAACCGGCAGATCGTCTGGGACATGCCCGTCGCGGTGCGGGGAACCGGCACCATGATCGAGCTGTCGAACCGGAACGCCGCACTGATGCAGTAAGGAGCCAGGATGACGGAACCCTTTTACTACTCCTGCATACAGGGGGCGGGAAGCGTGCTCTCCCTGGCGCGGGCGTCCCTGGACTACAACCTGGGCCGGCGCGGCGGGGACGCGCCCCTCGGCTATCCCGATACCGCCTATGAGCTTCCGGTCGTTTTCGGCCTGACGGACATCAAGGTCCGCGCCCTCGCCGACGCTTCGATCGTCCTCTCCCTGGCGGAAGGGCTCATCCGGAAGCAGCCCACGCTCGCGAACGCGCTCGACGCGGGAGCGGCGACGCTCCTGGCCGCGGAGGTGCTGGGAGCCCTTTCCCACAAGGAAGGCAACCCGTTCCCGCCCCCTTCCATGGGGTTCATCCCCGACTCGATCCTCCGCAAACTCGGCATCTTCATGGTCGACGGGTCCGTGCCCGGCGTCGCGGTGGCGATCGGCAAGGCCGGCGATCCCGCGGCCGCCGCCGCGATGGTCCGGCAGTTCCAGGAGATCGGGCTCCTCGTCTTTCTCGCGGGGGAGCTGGTCGGCCAGGTGGAGAAGGCGGGGGTCAAGCTGGGGGACGACTTCAAGACCTTCCCCCTCGGGCCGCTCCCCGCGGTCATCCACGCCGTCAACTTCGCGGTCCGGGCGGGCCTGACCTTCGGGGGCCTGGGTCGCGGCCAGGCCGACGCGATGTACGGCTACCTGGCCAACCGGGTCAAGGCGTTCGTCTGCGCGCTGGGCCCCCTGGACGACATCGCGCTGGCCGTGGCGGCCGGGGCGATGAAGGCCGGTTTCCCCGTCCTCACGGACCGGGATCTGCCGGAGATCCCCGGCCTCCTCTTCCGGCGCCCCGCCGGCGAGGAGATGGTCCGGTCCGGGATGGAGGCGCGGGGGATCAAGGTCAAGATCGTCAAGGTCCCGATCCCCATCGCGTTCGGGCCCGCCTACGAGGGGGAGCGGATCCGGAAGTCGGACACCCACGCGGAGTTCGGCGGAGGCCGGGCGGCGGCGTACGAGCTGGTGACGAGCGCTCCCCCCTCCGGGGTGCGCGACAAGGAGATCACGGTGGTCGGGCCCGACATCGCCGACATCCCGAAGGGCGGGACGCTCCCCCTGGGGATCGTCGTCACGGTCGCGGGGAACCGGATGCAGAAAGACTTCGAGTCGGTCCTGGAGCGGC
Organism: uncultured bacterium; assembly: GCA_964364235.1. GTDB lineage: Bacteria > Desulfobacterota > Deferrimicrobia > Deferrimicrobiales > Deferrimicrobiaceae > JAKALO01. The sequence continues at coordinate 4,195 of CAYILU010000032.1, forward strand.
GGATCCACCGCATCGTCAACTACGGGGAGGGCACGATGCACGTGGCCCAGCGGGACACCACCTGGATCCGCGTGTCCGACGAGGCCGTCTCCAGGGGATTCACGCTGTCCGACCTTGGGATGATGCTCTACGCCAAGATGCACGCGGACTTCGAGAACATCGTCGACAAGGTGTCCGTGACGATCCACACCCGCGAGGAGGACGTCCGGAAGGGGCTCGCGTACGCCAAGACCGTCTACGCCGAGCGCGACGCGCGGGCGCGGACGCTGACCGACGACGCCGTGGAGGAGTTCTACTCCTGCACGCTGTGCCAGTCGTTCGCACCCAACCACGTCTGCATCGTCGCGCCGGAGCGGCTCGGCCTGTGCGGCGCCATCAACTGGCTCGACGGGAAAGCCGGCTATGAGATCACCCCCACGGGCCCGAACCAGCCCGTGAAAAAGGGCGCCGTGCTCGATCCCGTCAAGGGAGCCTGGGACGGGGTGAACGCGTTCGTCCGGGAGCACTCCCGCAACACCGTCCCCGGCTTCAACCTGTACTCGATCATGGATGCGCCCATGACCTCCTGCGGATGTTTCGAATGCATCCTCGCGGTGATCCCCGAGGCCAACGGGGTCATGGTGGTCAACCGGGAGTTCGCCGGCGCGGAGACGCCGTGCGGGATGGGTTTCTCGACGCTCGCGGGCTCGGTCGGCGGCGGCGCCCAGACCCCCGGCTTCATGGGCGTGGGGAAGCACTACCTTCTCAGCAGGAAGTTCCTGGGCGCCGAGGGCGGGCTCCCGCGCCTCGTGTGGATGACGAAGGAGATGAAGGAGCAGCTCGGGGCGGATCTTCGGGCAAGGGCGGCGGAGATCGGGATGCCGGACCTCGTGGACAAGATCGCCGACGAGACGATCGCGGTCACCCCCGACAAGCTGCTCGAGCATCTCGTGAAAGTGGGGCACCCGGCGCTGTCGATGCCATCGCTCCTATGACCGTCGCGCTCCCGAAGCAGGCGTTTCCCGGACGCATACTGGAAGTGACCCTCCCGGCGGCGGAGGGGGGAACGCCCGTCGTTGTGGGCGGCCAGAACGCCCTCCCCTTCGCGCGGGAAGGGGAGAAGCCCAACCCCGTCGCGATCGGCATGGAGGTCGGGACGGGCAGCGGCGAGATTCCCCCTTCGCTGGCGCGCGCGTTGGGGAGCAGGGAAAAGGACCCCGTCTCGCTGGCTCGGGCCTGCGAGGGGGAATGGGGGGCCCGGTTCCTCTTTCTCTCCCTCTCCGGTTGCCATCCCGACAACGGCGCGCAGCCGGTCGCCATGGGCGCGAAGGTGGTCCGGGACATCCTCGCCGCGGTCCGCTGCCCCGTCATCGTGGGGGGGTGCGGGGACGAGGAGATCGACGCGAAGCTGTTCCCCGCCGCGGCGGAGGCGGCGCCCCGCCCCGTCTTCCTCTCCTACGCCGACGAGAAGAACTACCGGCTTGTCGGAGGGGCCGCGCTGGCGTACGGGCACGGGGTCGTCTCCTGGTCCCCCATCGACATCAACATGGCGAAGCAGATCAACCTCCTGCTGTCGGACATCGGCGTCCCCCCGGAGAGGATCCTCATCGACCCCCTTACGGGAGGGCTCGGCTACGGCCTGGAATACACCTACTCCATCGTGGAGCGCATCCGGCTGGCGGGGCTCTCCGGCGACGCGATGCTCGCCCGCCCCGTCCTGTGCCACCTCGGGGACGCATGGAAGGCGCGGGAAGCCGTCGACGCCTCAGAACCCTCCTGGGGGGACCCGGACGTTCGCGGCCCGCGCTGGGAAGAGGCGACCGGCTGGGCCTGCCTCGCCGCCGGCGCGGACCTCCTGGTCTTCCGCCACCCGGCGAACGTGGCGTCGTTCCGGGGGACGTCGTGGCGCTGACCGCCCTGGAGATCTACAAGCTGCTCCCGAAGACCAACTGCAAGGAGTGCGGGTTCCCCACCTGCCTCGCGTTCGCGATGCAGCTGGCCGCGGGGAAAGCGGGAATCGAGAAGTGCGAGCCCGCATCCGTGGAAGCGAAGGAGAAGCTCGGCGCCGCCTCCGCGCCGCCGCTCCCCAAGGTCACGGTCGGGACGGGTGACGGAGCCATCATCCTGGGGGACGAGGTGGTGCTGTTCCGCCACGAGAAGACCTTCTACCACCCCACGGCGATCGCGGTGTCGGTGTCCGACACCCTCGGAGAGGAAGCGCTCCGGGAACGGCTCCGCGGGATCCTGGCGCTCTCCTTCGAGCGGGTCGGCCAGATGATCTCCGTCGACATGGTGGCGGTGCGCTGCGATTCGTCGGACCCCGCCCGGTTCGCGAGAATCGCCGGCGGCGCGCTTTCCGGGGGAGGCAAGCCGCTCCTCCTGCAGGGTCCGGTGGCCGCCCTCGCCGCGGCCGTCAAGGAGGTCGGCCCCTCCCGCCCGCTGCTTTCCCCCCCGCCCGAAGAAGTGGAGGAAGGCGCGAGGCTTGCCGCCTCGGCGGGACTGCCCGTCGTCGTGAAGGCCAGGGGGGTCAAGGGCCTGGAAGCCGCGCTGGCCGCCGCGCGCGCCGCGGGTGCAAAGGAGATAGGAGCCGACCCGATGCCCGAAGACGCGGGCCAGGCCGTCGCGGACGCGGTGTGCATCCGCAGGCTCTCGATCGCGCACCGCGCGAGGGAGGTCGCGTACCCCACCGCCTTCGACCTCGGCGGGGGGTTCCCGCTGCCGTTCGCCGCCGCCTGCCTCCTCGTCCCGAAATACGGCTCGCTCCTCGTGCTCGACACCGCGGACCCGGCGGAGATCCTGCCGCTCCTGACCCTGCGCCAGAACATCTTCACCGACCCGCAGCGCCCGATCCAGGTGGAGCCGGGGATCTACCCCATCGGGAAGGCCACCCCCTCCTCCCCGGTCCTCATCACGACGAACTTCTCCCTGACCTACTTCACGGTCCGGAGCGACATCGAGGCGTCCCGGACCCCGGCGCACCTCCTGATCGCCGAGTGCGACGGGATGTCGGTGCTCACCGCGTGGGCCGCGGGGAAATTCACCGCGGAGAGCATCGCGAAAATCCTAGGCGACAGCGGCGGCATCGAGGGACAGGTGGAGCACCGGACCCTCATCCTGCCGGGGATGGTGGCGCGCCTCTCGGGCAAGATCGAGGAGCTCTCGCGGTGGCGCGTCCTGGTGGGCCCGCAGGAGTCCTCCGCGCTCCCCTCCTATCTCCGTCGGCTCCCGCCGGCCGCGTTCCTCCCGGCCCATGGCTGACACCCCCCGCCTCCGGTTCCTGCCGGAGGACGTGAGCGCCCCCCTTTCGGCCGGAGAGACGATCCTCGCACACGCCGTACGGGCCGGCGTCCCGATCCTCTCCCCCTGCGGAGGGGAAGGCAGGTGCGGCAAGTGCAGGGTGACCGTCGCCGGGGACACGCGGAGGGGGGACGACCCCGGGACGCTCTCCCCGGAAGATCTGCGCTCCGGCGTTCGCCTCGCCTGCCGCTGCGTTCCCGTTTCCGGGAAAGTGACCGTCACCGTCCTCCCGGAGAGCCGCCCCGCCCGGCTCTCCGCGTACATCGAGGGGAGGGATATGGCGGAGGACGGGCCTTTCGTCCCGCTCCACGTTGTGCCCGAACGAGGGAGCCCTCTCGGGGTGGCACTCGACCTCGGCACAAGCACCTTGGCGGGCGCCCTCCTCGACCTTCGGGACGGGACCGTGCTCGCGCGGGCGTCCTCCGACAACCCGCAGGTGGCCTGCGGGGAAGACCTGATCTCCCGGATCGTCTTCGGGGAGGAGAGCCCGGACGGCTTCCCCTTCCTGCGCCGCCTCCTCCAACAGGGCGTGGAGAAGGTGATCTCCGACCTGTTAGCGTCTTCCCCGGTGGCCGGGGAGATCGTGGAGGTCACGGCCGCGGGAAACACGGTCATCTCCCACATCCTCTACGGCCTCTCCCCCGCGTCGGTGCGCCGTCCCCCGCACAGGCCGGTGCTGAAAGAATACCCCGCGAAGTCCGGCAAGGACCTGGGCGTCGCTTCCGCGCTCTCCGCGCGCTGGCGGATCTTCCCCTCCATCGGGGGGTTCGTCGGCGGGGACATCGTCGCCGGCATTCTGGCGTCCGGCATGCACCGGGAAGAGGCCGTGTCGCTCCTGTTCGACGTGGGGACCAACGGCGAGGTCGCGCTGGGAAACCGCGAGTTCCGGATCGCCTGTTCCTCCTCGGCCGGCCCCGCGTTCGAGGGCGGGGAGGTCGCGTGCGGGATGCGCGCCTGCCCCGGCGCGATCGATTCGGTCCGGATCGACCGCGAGACCCTCGCGGCCGGGTGGACCGTGATCGGCGGCGGGAAACCCGCCGGGGTCTGCGGGTCGGGGATCCTGGACCTGTGCGCGGAGCTCTTCCGGGCCGGGCTCGTCGACCGTGCCGGCCGGTTCGTCCCCCGCCCCGGCGCCCCCTTTCGAGAGACCGCCCGGGGGAAGGCGTACCTCGTCGCGCGCGCGGACGAGAGCGCAACCGGCGCGGAGATCCCCTTCGCCACGCCCGACCTGAAGAGCGTGCTCCGGACCAAGGCGGCGCTGTGCGCGGCGGCCGACGCCCTGCTCGCCGCGGTGGGCCTATCGCGCGGGGACGTGGAGCGGGTCTTCATCGCGGGCGGGTTCGGAAACTTCCTCGACCTGCGGTCCGCGCTGACGCTCGGGGTGTTCCCCCCCTTCCCATTGAGGAAGTTCATCCCGCTGGGGAACGCCTCTCTCGCCGGGGCGATCGGTGCGCTCCGCAACAGGAAGCGTTGGGAGGAGGCGGTGGCGCTCGCGCCCGCAACCTCGCACCACGACCTGTCGTCCGATCCGGACTTCATGGAACTTTACCAGCGCGCCCTGTTCATCCCCCACACGGACGAGGAGACCTACCGCCAGTGCCTGTCCCC
>CAYILU010000032.1:9178-10366 GCA_964364235.1 uncultured bacterium
CCACGGGAGTCGGCAGCCTCCCGCACACCGACCCGGAGAAGGCGGTGCGCGTCGTGCTCTCCCACCTGCGCGACGTACCGTACTGGCCGCAGCTGCCCCGCAGGGACTTCCTGGAAACCATGTATGCCCAGTACGCGGCGGGGCTCCCGGGCGCCGCCATCGAGGGGGAAAAGCTTTTCGTGGAGTCGGGGGAAAAAGCGACCGCCGAGTCGGAGGCCTTCTACGAGAGGTTCCTTTCGGAGGACGCCTCCTCCTTCGCAATCCCCGCGGAGCGCGCGGCCGGACTGCACCGTCTCCTCGCGGCCGACCCGGCGCCCTGCCTCGCCGTGAAGGGACAGATCACCGGCCCGGTCTCCTTCGGGCTGATGGTCACCGACCGGGAGAAGAAGCCGCTCTTCTACGACCCCGTGGGGCGGGACATCCTCGTGAAACACCTCCTGCGCGTCGCGCAATGGCAGGTGGCGCGGCTGTCGCGCCTCTCTCCCAACGTCATCCTCGTCCTGGACGAGCCGTACCTCGCGTCCGTCGGCTCCGCCATCCTCTCCCTCCGCCGGGAGGATGTCATCGGCTGCCTCGACGAGATCTTCGACGGCCTTCCGGGTGCGCTGTGCGGCATCCACTGCTGCGCGAACACCGATTGGGGCCTGGTCCTCGAGAGCCGGGTGCGGTACCTCTCCTTCGACGCCTACGAGTACGCCGACTCCCTCCTCCTCTACCCGGAAGATGTGAAGGGGTTCCTCGGGCGCGGGGGAAAGCTCGCCTTCGGCATCGTGCCCACCTCCCCGGAGGCGATCCGCCGCGAGACGCCCGAATCGCTGGCCGGCCGGATGGAGGACATCCTGGGAAAATTCGAGGCGCGCGGAATCCCGCGCGGGGCGGTCGCCCGAGCGGCGTTCATTACCCCGGCCTGCGGCCTGGGCACGCTCTCCGAGGAGGAGGCGGAACGGGCGGTTCTGCTGACGGAAAGGCTTTCCACCCTGCTCCGCGGCCGCCACGGGGGGGCGTCCCGATGACGCGGATGATCGCTGTCGCCGGAAAGGGGGGGGTCGGCAAGACCACCTGCGCGGCTCTCCTGGCGCGCGCCCTCGTCGCGGGGGGCGTGCGCCCGATCCTCGCCGTGGACGCCGATCCGAACTCCAACTTCCACCTGCTCCTCGGGTTCCCGATGCCCACTCCCCTGGGATCGCT
>CAYILU010000033.1:0-10253 GCA_964364235.1 uncultured bacterium
TTCGTCGCCATCCGGGAGAACGAGGATCGCGCCCGCCTGATCGGGTACGACGTCCCGCGGCTCAAGCTCGTCTCGTTCGTCGTCGCCGGCGGGCTTGCGGGCCTGGCCGGGGGCCTCTACGCCTTGAGCCTGAAGTATGCCTCGGCGACTTTCCTGCACTGGTCCATCTCCGGCCACGCGGTCGTCTACACCATCGTCGGCGGAGCGGGCACGCTCCTCGGCCCGATGCTGGGTGCCGGATTGATCATGTCCCTCGAGCATCACCTGGTGAACCTCCTCCAGGCCACGGACCTGGTCGTCGGCAGCGTGCTCGTCTTCATGCTCCTGATGGCGCCCAGGGGGCTCGTCGGCCTTCTCCAGGGGAGGAGGAAGTAGGTGGACGGAGCAGCCGGAAACGTCATCCTGCGGCTCGAGAAGGTGAGCAAGAGCTTCGGCGGCCTGATGGCGGTCAACTACGCCAGCTTCTCCGTGAAGAAGGGGGAGCTGCGGGCGCTCATCGGCCCCAACGGGGCGGGGAAGACCACCCTGCTCAACCTCATCAGCGGGGTCCACACCGCCACCAGCGGGAGGATTCTCTTTCTGGGGGAGGACATCACCCGCCTGTCCCCCGACCGGATCTCCCACAAGGGGATTTCCCGGACGTTCCAGGTCACCAGCCTCTTCCCGGGCCTGACCGTCCAGGAAAACATCTGGGCGGCGGTGCAGTCCCGGAAGAGGTTCCTGAACCCTTTCGTGCGTGCGGAAAGGTGGCGGGACGTCGGGGAGAAGACGGAGTCGATGCTCGAGCTCACGGGCCTCTCGGACAAGGCGGGCGTGGTCTGCTCCGAGCTCTCCTACGGGGACCAGCGGATCCTCGAGGTGGGGGTCGCGCTGAGCACCGGGCCGGAGCTCCTGCTTCTGGACGAGCCCACCGCGGGGTTGAGCACACAGGAGTCGATGGCGCTCGTGAAGAGGATGAGATCGATGATCGGCGGGCAGACGATCCTCCTGGTGGAGCACGACATGGGGGTCGTCATGGAGCTGTCGGACCGGATCACCGTGCTCCATTACGGCGAGATCCTCGCGGAGGGGACCCCCGCGGAGATCATGGGGAACGAGGAAGTCCGCAAGGTCTACCTGGGATGCTGACATGCTGAGCATGCGGGACGTCGACTGCTTCTACGGGAAGGGCCAGGTCCTCCACGGGACCTCGCTCGAGGTGAGGGAAGGGGAGCTGGTGGGACTGGTCGGCAGGAACGGCGTGGGGAAGACGACGACCTTGAAGTCCATCATGGGGCTGATCCCGGCGAGATGCGGGTCGATCCGGTTCCGGGACCGGAATCTCCGCGAGGCGCCGGCCTACCGGATCCCCCGGATGGGGATTTCCTACGTCCCCCAGGGGCGGCACCTCTTCCCCAGGCTGACGGTGATGGAGAACCTGAAGATCGCGTGCGTCGAGGGGACGATGGATCCCGGCGCGCTCGAGGAGGTCTTCGGCTATTTCCCCCGCGTGAAGGAGCGGCTTTCCCAGAAGGCCGGGACGCTTTCCGGCGGGGAGCAGCAGATGGTGGCCATCGGGCGTGCGCTGATCGCCAGGCCCCGGCTGATCCTGCTGGACGAGCCCACCGAGGGGCTGATGCCCCTGCTGGTCCAGGCGATCGCGGAGACGATTGCGGCGATCAACGGGAGAGGGACCTCGATCCTTCTCGTGGAACAGAACCTGAAAACCCTGAAAGACGTCTGTCACCGCATCTACATCATGGAGAAGGGGTCGATCGTTTACGAAGGGACTCCTTCCGAGATCGAGACAGCCACGGATATCCAGGAGAGGTACCTGAGTGTCAAGGTCTGACGCGGAGCGCCGCCTACGGCGCATCCTCCCCGTGATGATCGCCATCCTCGCGCTGGCGTGCCCGGGGAGGCCGGCGCGGGGAAACCCGCCCCGGCCGGGGGAGAGGCTGGTCCACCTGAACGGGGAGTCCCTCGACGTGACGTGGGACATGATGACCCGCACGCCCCGAACGATCACGGCGGTCGGGTCCGACCTCCTCGAGGTGAAGAACATCGCCTCTCTTTCGAGGAGGGAGATCAACGAGATCGGGGGGGTGCTGGCGGGCAAGTACGCCGCCCTGCTCAATGTATGGCCCGACCAGCTTGTCTTGAAGAAAGCGGAGAAAACGGAAGGAAGCTGGTATGTCAGCTACCAGCAGGCGGTTCGCGGCATCGGGGTCTACGGCTCCTCCCTGGGGTTCTCCATCGGCCCCGACGGGCGCATCAAGTCCCTGGGGGCCCTCCTGTACCCCGATGCCCAGGTGCCGGCCGCTCCCGGGATCCAACGGGGAAAGGCGCTGAAGATCGCGCTGGAAAGTCTCGCGGATCCCGACAAGTCCGGGTACCGGGTTCTCTCGGAAAACCTGGCGATCTACCCGGTGCGGAAAGCCGCCTCCATCGACTATCGCCGGGTGCACATATTCAACATCTTCCCGAGGAAAGCGACCCACCCCGCCTCCGCGGCCGATGGGTGGGCCGTTTTCGTGGACACCCGGACAGGCGAGATCGTCCATCACGAAGCGGTGCTCAAGCCCCTGGGATGCTGCCTGCCCGGCGGGCAGGTTTCCGATGGAACAGGCAAGTAGAAGGGCCGGCCGCGGGAAAGCAACCATCGGGAGGGAGACACGATGTCGAATCACAGGCTGTGGAGGCCGAGCGGGTACGCGCCGTTCTGGGACGAGCCTCTGGAGACGATGTCGCGGGAAACGATCCGGGAGCTTCAGCTTCGGCTCCTGAAGGACACCGTGGCCCTGGCCTATGAACAATCCCCGTATTACCGCTCTTCGTTCGGGGCCGCGGGGGTTTCCCCGGCCATGCCGAGGAGCCTGGAGGACCTGAGGAAGTTTCCATTCATCGACAAGAAGGTCCTGCGGGAGCGGCAGGAGGCGGCGCCGCCCTACGGGGACCTGGTCTGCGTCCCGACCGAGGACATGGTCTACATCTCGGCGTCCAGCGGTTCCACAGGGGTGCCGACGGCCTCCCCGTTCACGTGGCGGGACTTCGAGGAGTGGCAGGACTACGAGGCCCGGCTCTTCTGGTCGTCCGGCCTGCGGCCCACCGACGTCTATTGCCACTCTCTCCAGTTCACCCTCTTCGTCGGGGGGCCGGACGTCATCGGGGCGATGAAGGTGGGCGCCCTGTGCATCTGGGCGGGGGCCATCCCATCCGAGCGGCTGCTGGACATCCTCCGGAAGTGGAAGCCGACCGCCATCTGGACAACTCCCTCCTACGCGTGGTACCTGGGCGAGACGGCGCAGTCCCAGGGGATCGACCCGCGGAAGGACCTGGCCGTCAGGAAGGTCTTCGTGGCCGGAGAGCCCGGAGGTTCCATCCCCGAAACCCGGCAGCGCATTGAAGAGCTTTGGGGGGCCGACCTTTTCGATTACTACGGCCTGTCCGACATCTTCGGGGCCTGCGCGGGGATGTGCGAGAGGAAGGAGGGGCTGCACTGGGCGGAGGACCATATCCTGGGGGAGGTCCTCGACCAGACGACCGGCGAGGAGGTGAAGGAAGGGGAGCGCGGGGAGCTCGTGCTGACCTCCCTGAAGAAGAGGGCGAGGCCGCTCATCCGCTTTCGGACGGGGGACATCGTTTCCTGCACGACGGAGCGCTGCGGCTGCGGGCGGACCCACCTGCGGCTGCACGGCATCCACGGACGGGCCGACGACATGCTGATCGTCAGCGGCGTCAACGTCTTCCCCAGCGACATCGAGACGTTTGTGCGCCAGAACCAGGACCTGACGGGGGAGTACCGCCTCGTGGTGACCGAGGAGAGGCACCTGGCGGTCCTCACGGTCGAGGTGGAGCACGTGGATGGGTACCGGGGGAGCATGGAGCAGCTGGCCGGGAAACTCGTCCACGACATCTTCAAGGTCCTCGGGATGAAGCCGCGCGTCAAGCTTCTCCCGCCGAATTCCCTGGCGCGGGCGACCCACAAGGCGAAACGGGTGTTCGACGAGCGGGGCAAGAAGGCGACCGATTGACGCCGCGGCTCGTCCCCCGCGCCGGAATCGGGAAAAAACCGGAGGTAAAAGGATAATGGCTCTTCGGACACGGGAACAGTACCTCGCATCCTTGAGGGCGATGCGCCCCAACATCCACAAGTTCGGGGAGCTCATCAAGGACGTCACGACGCACCCGGCGACCCGGCGGGTGGTGGAGAGCCATGCCCGGGCGTTCGACGCCGCGAGCGACCCCAATCTCGCGGACATCTTCACGGCCGCCTCGTCGCTCACGGGGGAGAGGATCTTCCGCTTCAATTCCCTGATGACGTCGTTCGACGAGATTCTCTTCAACATGAAGCTCAAGCGGGCGAGCTACCGGCGCACCGGCACCTGCTCGGGGGGGACGTGCGTGGGCTGGAACGCGTCCAACGTGCTCTGGGCGATCACCCAGGAGGCCGACAAGGAGTGCGGCACCTCCTACCAGGCGAGGCTGAAGAAGTGGATCCTCCACGCCCAGGAGAAGGGGCTCGTGGTGGCCGGGGCGCTGACGGACGCCAAGGGCGACCGGAGCCTGAAGGCCTCCCACCAGCCCGATCCCGACTGCCACCTTCGCGTGGTCGAGGTGAAAAAGGACGGGCTCGTGGTCCGGGGGGCCAAGGTGATGATCGCCGGGGCGGCGGCCTCCGACGAGATCTTCGTGATCCCGGGGACCGCGTACGGCAGGGACGAGAAGTACTATTCGGTCGCGTTCGTGGTCCCGAAGGACATCGAGGGGTTGACGATCGTGGAGGCGCGGCGCGCAAGCGACGGCAGGGAGCTGGAGGAGGGGTTCGACATCCCGGAGACCGGGATCACCCAGGGGTACCTCTTCTTCGAGAACGTCTTCGTGCCGAACGAGCGGGTGTTCCTGTTCGGCGAGTACCAGTTCACGGGGAAGTTCATCCAGTACTTCACCGCGAACTACAGGGCCTGCATCGGCGCATGCGTGGCGGGGCAGGGTGACGTGATGATCGGCGCGGCGATGCTGATGGCGCGGGCCAACGGCCTGCCGGTCAAGACGTTCCAGAACAAGCTGGTGGAGATGGCCGTCAACAACGAGACCACCTACAGCGCCGGTGTCGGCGCGCTGGCCCTGGGCAGGCAGCACCCCGCGGGGGTCTGGATCGCGGATTCGCTGGCGGCCCACACGAACAAGGTGCTGGTCGCCACGCTCCCCTACCAGACCAAGCGGATCTGCCAGGACATCTGCGGGGGGATCGCCGAGACTGGGTGCTTCCCCTCCTACAAGGACTACACGAGCCCGGTATACGGACGCCTGATCCGGAAGTATCTCAAGGCCGGACAGAAGGTCTCCGCGGAGAGCAGGGCCCGGGCGGCGCGGCTGGTGGAGTGGCTGACGCTGGGCGCGGGGGTCCCCGGGACGATGCACGGGGGCGGCTCCCCGGACGGGGCGAAGATCGTCATTCGGATGGAGTCGGCGTTCGAGGAGTACGCCGGGTATGCGGCCAGGGTGGCGGGGATCACCGAGCCGGTGCCGGAGCCGGAGAGGAACAAGTAAGAGGGGGGAAGCGGTTACCCATAACGAGGAGGGAATAATGCCGGAGCTCAAGTTCACGCAACAGCAGGAGATGCTGCGCAAGGCGGTGCGCGAGTTCGTGGAGAAGGAGGTCAAGCCGGTTGCCCGCCGGATCGACACGGAGAACCATTTCCCGGCGGACCTCTTCCGGAAGATGGGGCAGCTGGGGTTCGTGGGGGTTTTCGTCCCGCAGCAGTACGGCGGGGCGGGGCTCGGCCAGACCGAGCGCGCGATCATTCTCGAGGAGCTTGGCCGGCACGCGGCGGGATTCGCGATGGCGCTCATGACCCACCACCTGGGCGTCGAGGCGATCCTCGCCTACGGCACGGAGGAGCAGAAGAGGAAACACCTGCCGGACCTGGCAACGGGCAAGAAGATCTCAGGCCTGGCGGTGACGGAGCCGACCGGCGGCTCCGACGTGGCGGGCCAGCTCGCCACGGCGGCGCGCGAGAACGGCGACTGGGTGATCAACGGAAGGAAGTGCTTCATCACGAACAGCTCGAACGCCGAGATCAACGTGATCACCGCGCGGACGGGCGAGGACGCCAAGGGCCGGCCCGCGTTCTCGGCTTTCATCGTGGAGAGCGGGATGGAAGGGTTCTCCCCGGGGCGGGAGGAGGACAAGCTGGGCCTCCGGGGGTCTTCCACGGGCGACCTGCTGCTGAACAACTGCCGCGTCGGCGATGCGTACCTGCTGGGCGGCGAGGGAAACGGGATGAGGATGGCGCTGGCGCTGTTCACCAAGATCGGCCGCACCGGGATGGCGGCCATCGGCCTGGGGATCATCCGGGCCTGCCTGGAGGAGGGGGTGAAGTTCGCAAAGGAGCGGGTGCTCTACGGAAAGCCACTTTCAAAGCTGCAGGCGATCCAGTTCGAGATCGCCCAGATCCGGATCGACTACGAGGCGGCGAGGCTCCTGACCTACCACTCGATCGCCTTGAGGGAGGGCGGCGCCGGCGCGGACGCCGAGATCGCCGCCGCCAAGTACTACGCCACGGAAGGGGCGGTCCGGGCGGCGAAGCGGACGATGGACCTCATGGGAGGGTACGGCGTCATCAACGAGTACCCCGTGGGCCGCTACCTGCGGGACGCCCTGACCACGATTTCCTGCGGGGGGACGTCCCATATCATGCAGATCATCATCGCCGGCCAGACACTGAATTAGGGGCGGGGCCGCGACAGGCGGGGGAGCGCTTTGAACATCGTCGTCCTGGTGAAGCCGGTCCCGGACCCTGCGTGCTACGACCGCATCGAGATCGACCCGGCGACCGGGGTTCTCGAACGCCAGGGGATGCCCGCCGTCCTGAACCCGGCGGACAGGCACGCGCTCGAAGCGGCGCTTGCGCTTTCGGAACGATTCGGCGGCCGCGTGACAATGGTCAGCATGGCGCCGGACAGCGCCGCGGAAACCTTGATGGAAGGGCTGGCGATGGGCGCCGACGAGGCCTGTATCCTCTCCGACCGGATCTTCGCCGGCTCCGACTCTCTGGCCACCTCGCGGGTCCTCGCGGCCGGGATCCGGAAGATCGGCGCCTTCGACCTCGTGCTGGCGGGGAACGAGAGCGCCGACGGGGGCACCGCGCACGTCCCGTCCCAGGTGGGGGAGCTTCTGGGGGTATCCCACCTGGCCAACGTCACCCGGCTGGAGGTGGGGGCCGACGGCAGGGTGGAGGCAAGGACCCGGATCGAGAACGGATACATCGAGGTGGAAGGCGCCCTGCCGATGGTCGTCGGCGTGAAGCGGGAGATCAACACGCCCCGCTACACCTCCCTGATGGGGGTGCTTGCCGCCCAAAGCAAGCCGGTCCGTGTATGGGGGGCCTGCGATCTGGGCATAGACGCCGCCTGCGTGGGGATGGAGGGGTCCGGCATGCGTCCGGGCCGCCTGACCCGGCCGGAGTACGGCCGCAAGGGAGAGCGCATCGAGGGGAGCCCGGAAGAGGTGTCCCGCCGTGTCGTGGCGATCCTCCGGGCGCAGGGAATTCTCGGGTAGGGGAGCGTACGATGCCGGATCGGCAGCCCGCGATATGGGTGGTGGCGGAGCAGATGCCGGGGAGGCTTGCCCCCGTCAGCCTGGAGATTCTCGGGCAGGCCGGACGGCTGGCCTCGGAGGCCGGCGGGCGCGAAGTCGCCGCACTCCTTTTGGGGCACGGCGTCGGCGCCTTCGCGGAGGAACTGCTCGCCTTCGGGGCGGACAAGGTTCATCTCGTCGAGGACCCGCGGCTGGAACTCTATCAGAACGATACGTACGGCGCGGTCCTCTCGAAGCTCATCCTGCGGGAGCGGCCGGATGTGGTCCTCTTCGGCGCGAGCGCCGTCGGCGAGGAGCTGGCGCCGACCGTGGCGGCCCGCCTGGATACGGGACTGGGGGCGCACTGCACGAACCTCGGGATGCGGCCCGACGGCACGCTGACGATGGGCGTCCTCGGGTTCGGAGGGCGCGTGCACACGGAGATGTTCTGCCCTTCGATGCGGCCCCAGATGGCCAGCGTCAAGCCGGGGATGTTCCAGCCCCCGCCGCGATCGGAGACGGGAGGGAAGATCGTGCGGGAGGACGGGGCCGTGTTGCTTTCGGACGTGGAGATCCGGCTGCGGACGGTCAAGGTCGTCCGGGAAGAGCCGGAGGGAATGCCCCTGGAGCAAGCGGAGGTTGTCGTGGCCGGCGGGTGGGGCGTCGGCGGCAAGGAGAACTGGCGGATCCTCACGGAGCTGGCCCGGGAGCTATCCGGGGCCGTGGGGTGCACCCGCCCCGCCCTCGACGAGGGGTGGACGGCCGGCGAGCACACGATGATCGGGACCAGCGGGAAGACGGTCCGGCCCAAGGTCTATATCGGCGTGGGCATCTCCGGCTCTCCCCACCACACGGTGGGGATCAAGGACGCCGGGGTCATCATCAGCGTAAACAGCGATCCCCGGGCGCCGGTTTTCGAATGCTCGGACTACCGCATCGTGGCGGATTTCCGGAAGATCCTCTCCCCCCTGCTTGCCGAAATCCGGCGGGCCAAGGGACCCATATCCTGAATTTCAGCCCCACTTCTGCCGATATTCTTATGTGGCGGGAAAGGATAACCCGCCGTATGCTTTAGTGTTAAGAATCGGGTGGAAGCCCCTGTGCGGTGGGTTGGGGCCGGGGAAAACGGGAGAGGCGGGACGGTCGATGGCGCTTGAAAGCCACAAAAGACCGAAGACCGGCCGGAAGCATGGCATCGACAGGATGGCGAAGCTCACGGACTGCTTCCTGGGCTTCGGCGCCGACCCCATGGAGAACATCAACCGGCTCACAGCGACTTGCGGGGAGATTCTGGGAGCCGCCTGCGCGCTTTACAACCGCCTGGACCAGGGGATGCTCTGCTCGTGGGGTCAATGGATGGCCCCGCGAGGCTATAAATCCGTCGATACGCCCGACGGGCACATCTGCTACGACGTGATCCGGCGGGCAGCCGACGATGTCCTTGTCGTGCGGAACCTCGACGAAACGGCGTATGCGCTGTCCGACCCGAACGTGAAGGCCTACAACCTGCAGACCTACATCGGGAAGGCAGTCAAGTTCGACGGGAAATCCCTGGGTTCGCTGTGCGTCGTCTACCAGAGCGACTACAACCCGAGCAAGGAGGACAAGGAGATCCTGGGGGCCATCGCGAAGGCGATCGCCGTCGAGGAGGAGCGGAAGCGGGCGACGGAAGACATGCAGGCCAGCAAGGAAACCCTCGGGGCGCTCATCCAGGCTTCTCCCCTCGCGATCGTCACCTTTGATCCGTACGGGATCATCCGGACGTGGAACCCGGCCGCCGAGCGGATGTTCGGCTGGAAAGAGGAGGAAGTGGTCGGCAAACCCCACCCGATCGTTCCCGAGGACAAGCAGGAGGAGTTCCGCTCACTACGCGAGATCGCCATGCGCGGGGAGACATTCACCGACATCGAGGTTCGCAGGCGCAGGAAGGACGGCACGCAGATCGACCTGAGCATATCCACGGGGCCGCTGCACGACGCCGGCGGGGCCGTCACCAGCATCATGTCCATCATCACCGACATCACCTCCCGCAGGAGTACGGAGGAGGCGCTCCGCCAGAGCGAGGAGCAGCTCCGCCAGGCGCAGAAGATGGAAGCCGTGGGGAGGCTCGCGGGCGGCATCGCCCACGACTTCAACAACCTGCTGACGGCGGTGACCGGCTACAGCGAGCTCCTGCAGGAGCGCATCGGCGACCAGGACCCGATGTGGAGGGAGCTCGAGGAGATCCGGCGCGCCGGGGTCCGGGCGGCATCCCTCACGCGCCAGCTCCTGGCGTTCAGCCGCCGGCAGGTGCTCCAGACGAAGGTGCTGGACCTGAACTGGATCGTCACCGGCCTCGAGACCATGCTGCGCCGCTTGATCGGGGAGGACGTCGAGCTGGTCACGAAGCTCGGCGGGGATCCGGTGCGGCTGAAAGCCGATCCGGGCCAGATCGAGCAGGTGGTCATGAACCTGGTGGTCAATTCCCGGGAGGCGATGCCGCAAGGGGGCCGCCTCGTCATCGGGACGGCAAGCGTAAATCTGGGCAAACGGGAAGCCGACCGGCTGGGACTTGCGGAGCCGGGGATCTACGCGATACTGGCGGTGAGCGACACTGGGGCCGGGATGAGCGAGGAGGTCAAGTCCCACCTCTTCGAGCCCTTTTTCACCACCAAGGCGGAGGGGACCGGCCTCGGGCTCGCGACCGTCTACG
>CAYILU010000034.1:0-10019 GCA_964364235.1 uncultured bacterium
GGTGGAACGGCTTGCCGATGAAGTCGTACGCCCCCTCCTTCATCGCCTCCACCGCCGTCTCCACGTTCCCGAACGCGGTGATGACGAGCACCGGCACCTCCGGGGCCTGCGCCCGCACTCTCCTCAGCACCTCGATCCCCGAGATCCCGGGCATCTTCACGTCGGTGATGATGAGGTCGAACTTCTCGGGCGAGAAGAAGGCGAGACCCTCCTGCCCGTCGGAGGCAGCCGTTACCTCGTAGCCCGCCTTCCGGAGGTTGAACAGGGCCACTTCCCGCCCCGCCCGGTCGTCGTCTATGAAAAGTATGCGCCCGGCCATCGCCTGCCGCGGACCCCCGATAATCCCGACTTATCCAGTAAGTATGGCAATTGGCGGGTCAAATCACAACCGAGCGCGTGCGGAGGAGGACCGCAAAGGCCCCGGCGGCGGGAGAATCAGATCCCCTCGCCCTCCTTGATGGGTTATTGAAATCACGCCCCCAAGAGGGGGCCTTGCTTATTCGCCCTTGTTCTCTGCCCGGATTCCAAGGTTTTCGTAACGCCCGTATTCCTTCGCGTAGCGGGCGAAATGGGCAACGTTTTCCCGCCTGGCTGTCGGTGGGATTTCGCACGCGGACGCGAGGATGAAAGCGCCATTCCCCGCAGCGATGTCCACGGCGCGGCGGACTTCCGCCTCGACGTCAGCCGGGGTTCCGGTCTCGAAAGCGGATACGGAAACGTTTCCGATCAGCACCGCTCTTCCTCTATTCACATTGACCGCCGTCTCCAGGCTCGTCGCGCTGTCGATGGATAGCGCCGCGATGCCCGTATCGAGGACCTCATCCAAAATGGGATCGAGGTAACCGCAGACGTGGAGCGTCACGGCGATCTTCTTCTCCCTGAGAGCCGTTACAAGCCGCTGGTGAACGGGCTGGACGAACTCCCGGTAGATGGCGGGCGAGATCAGGCTGCAGGAAGCGGCGGGCTCGGAGTAGCTGACTCCGACGCCGACCTCCCTGGCGGCCATCCCCGCATCCAGAGCCACCCTGGCCGTAAGCTCCAGGAGGTCCCGTACGAACGCGGGCCGCCTCCTCGTATCGCGCAGGAGGTTCTCCACCCCCCGCACGTTCGCGGCGATGGTCCACGGTCCCACGAGGATGCTCCCGACCGGCACGTCCCCGGCCTGCCCCGCCACGATCCGGCAGGCTTCCCAATACTCGGGGAAACGGCCCGCGTTCCGTACATCCGGCGGAGAGAGCCGCGCAAGCTTTTCAGGCTCCTCCGCGAGGACATGCCGGACGATGAAGGGGAAGCCGCGGTCCGGCACCCGGACCTCGCTCCCCAACGCCTCCGCCTCGGCAAGGAGGTCCCGCATGACGACCAGGACGTCGGGCTCGTAGGCGTCCAGCGCCGCAAGTTGCCCTTCGGCAAGAGGCCTGGCCTTCGTGAAGTAGTCCCGAAGAGAACCGCCCGTGAGGTTTACGGTGTAGGCCCCGAGGATCGGGTAGCTCGGCACGCGGTCTGCGAAAGTGCGGCGGAAAGCCGCCTTGACGCGGTCCTTTGCGTTGTACCGGGTCATGCCTCCGCCGCTCATATTCCCTTCTCCTTAAAAAGCGAGGGCGCGGGCGAACGTCTTTTCGAAGCCCTCGTCATTTGCCAGCTCGATAACCTTGACGTCTTTGACCTCTCCGGCCATCCTCTCCCGCAACCCCTTGTTGATCAGGAATGCGCGGCCTCCGGAGAGGGAAGTATTCCCGAGGAAGTCGACCTTCCCGTCGAACTCCGGGGGGATAATGCCAGTGTTCAGCAAGCTTTTCGGCCGCAGATGGTAGCCGAAGGAGCCGGCGATAAGCACTCCGTCCACGTCGGAGGCCACCACGCCCGCGTGCCGCAGGAGAAATTCGATACCCGACCGGATCGCTCCCTTCGCCAGCTGCACCTGCCTGATGTCCTTCTGCGTCAGAAACACCTTTTCCGTGATCCGGAAGACCCGTTTCCCTTCCCGCGTTACAATCCTCTCCCTCAAAGACGTCGGGACACGCTCCGCGTCGGGGCCGGCAAACGTCCCGTTTCTGTTGATGACGCCATGGGCGACCAGTTCGCCGACGATGTCCAGGAGACCGCTTCCGCAGATTCCCGCCGCCTCCGCCCCCCCGATCGTCTGAAGGGAAATATCTCCATCCCGGTCCACCTCGAATCGCTCGATCGCACCGGTGGAGGCCCTCATTCCGAAGGTGATGTTCATCCCCTCGAAGGCCGGTCCGGCGGCCGTGGATGTGGCCATCAGTTTCCCGTCGCATCCCATGACCATCTCGCCGTTCGTGCCGATGTCGACGAAGAGCGTGACGCCTTTTCGCTGGCGCAGGCGCGAGGCAAGAATGCCCGAGGTGATGTCGGCGCCGACGTACGCCGAAATGATCGGGGGAAGATAGACCAGGCCGCACGCGGCGATCTCCAATCCGAGGTCGGACGCCTTCACGTGACCGCCGCCGCGGATCCGCGGTGTGTAAGGGTACCGGCCCAGGGGGGCGGGATCCGCCCCGACGGCAAGGTGCAGCATGCAGGTGTTCCCGCTGAATACGACCTCGTAGACGTTCTCCCCGCGAACGCCGAAGCGCCCTGCGGCATCGGCGATCAAACCGTTGATCGCCCGGACCAGTTCCGCCTGAAGATACCTGCGACCGTCGGCGTTCGAGGCGAACTTGATCCTTGACAGAACGTCCTGCGCGTGGCGGCTCTGCGGGTTGAGGGACGAAGCCGACGCGATCTCGCTCCCCGTGCCGATGTCCACGAGGGAGGCGACCAGCGTCGTCGTGCCGATATCCACGACGGCCCCGTAGTTCCTGTCCGCCGTGTTTCCTTCCTCCACGGCGACGAGCTCCTCCCCCGCATAGACCCGCGTCCGATCCTCTCCATCCGAAAATATCTTCCTGATAAAACCATCGGGAGGGACGTCGAACCCCTTCCCGAAGCTCAAGATCCGCATGGATTCCGCCAGCGGAGGGATGGGAACCTCGACGATGAGATTTCCCCGGATTTCCGTCCGGCACGCCAGGACGAGCCCGAGGTCGTCTTCCGCTTTCTTCTGGAGATGGGGCGTTCCGTTGCCGGCGACGTTCATGAGAGACCGGCCGTCCAGCCTGACCTTGCACTTCCCGCACGTTCCCTCGCCGTTGCAGGGCGATTCGATGACGACCCCCGCGAGGCGCGCGGCCTGAAGGACCGACGTCCCTTCCTCTACCCGGACCGAGCGGCCATGTGGCTTGAAGAGAACCCTAACCATCTGCGCCGCCTCCCTTGACGGCCGCGGTCATCGCCCGGATGGTTGCAAGGGAAGTGGAGGTGCTCAACCCGCAGGCCGGGGAGATGATGTCGACCCCGTCGCGCACGAGCTTCTTCGCCACGGCCGCGACCTTTTCAGCCGGACCGAATTCAAGCAGGTAGGTGCTCACGTTGCCCATCGTCGTCAGGGCCGGAAATTCCTGCTTCAACAACCGCAGGTTCACCAGGGCGTCCGTGCTGATGGCATCCGACTTGATACGGGGCAGGAGATGCCTCACCGCCTTCAAGTCGCCGCATATGTGGACGATTACCGGAGCCCCGGCGGCGCGGATCCCTTCGATGACCCGGTTCAGGTACCGGACGGCGTACTCCTCGAACAGTCTCGGTCCCAGGATCTCTCCCGTAGCCGTCGGGTCGCCGATGGAGACCGCCGCCGCACCGTTCCCGATCATGCCCTTGGCGAATTCGATGAGATATTCGCTCACAAAACCCATCACCCTGTGCGCATTGTCCCTGTCTTTGCGAAGCTCCTTCAGAAAGGTCATCGGATCGACGATGGACGCCGATGCGCTTACGGGTCCGGTAAGGTTTCCGATGACAGGGATATCCGGAAATTTTTCCGATAGGCGTCCGGCTGCCCGGAAAATAGCGCCGGTCCGCCCGGCGCCGTTATGCTTTCCTGCGTCCCCCAACGATGCCCGCGAGACAGATGGGAATACTTCCCTTATGATCTTCGGCTCGCAGGAGAGGCTGCCGATATCGATGGAGCTTCCCAGGACTTCCGCCTCGACGGTCATGCAGAAGGGAACGCCGAAATTCTCGAAGCCGGTGTGCTCGTGGACATCGCGCGCGAGGGCCGCCATGAGGTCGCCGTCGAAGTGCGCTTCCGGCAAGGTATGGCCCGTCGCTTTCATGACGTCCACGACGGCCGCGTTCATCATCCCTCCCGTGCAAATGACGGGCGGGCGATCGACTTCCTCTTTCCGAAGAACCCGGAGCAGACGTTCCTTCGGCGTCATCCCGTTCCTCGTTCCTTCATGCAAGAGACTCCTCACGGACGGGCCGGCCAATCTCCCTCACCGCTTCACGCATGGCGAACCCGGTCACTTAAGCGCCCTCCCGCCGGGGCGGTTCCCTCGGTCAGCCGCCGGGCGAGCCTCACGGCCTCCACCGCATTCACCGCGTAGCCGTCGGCTCCGATCCGGTCCGCAAACCCTTGGGAAACAGGCCCGCCCCCGACCATGACCTTGAAGCGGTCCCTGATGTTCCCGGCCGAAAGAAGCCTCACCACCTCGGCCATCCCGTCCATGGTGGTGGTCATCAATGTCGATATTCCGATAATCCCCGCGCCCACTTCCACCGCCTTCTCGATAAACAGACGAGGCGGGATGTCCCGCCCCAGGTCGAACACTTCGAACCCGGATGTCTCCAGCATGATCTTCACGAGGTTTTTGCCGATGTCGTGGGTATCTCCTTCGACAACGCCGATGACGACCTTCCGCTTCTCACCCGCCGCCCCCGATCTCAGATGAGGCTTCAAGGCGTCAAGCCCCGCATACATTGCATCGGAGCACATCAAGAGCTCCGGGATGAAATACTCCTCCTCTTCGAAAAGCCGCCCCACCCTCGCCATCCCGTCCGACAGGCCCTTCTCGATGGCCTCGTAAACATCGATTCCTTCCCGGACGATGATGTCCGTGATTTCGAGCACTTTCTTTTCATCCATTTCGACGACGGCATCGGACAACAGCCTGAAAAGCCGATCTTTCGCGGGAACCATGCTTTTTCCTCCCTGATCTGCTCCCCGCCGGACTTCCGGGCGGACATTCGGTGAGGGGATCTGCGGCGCGAAATTCAGATCCCTTCGCCTTCCCGGAACCCTTCGACCTCCCGGTGGGTCAGGAGACGAAACTTCTCGGTACGTTCCACCTGAACCACGAGCCCGTCCTGGACAACGACGGTGACGATGCCGAATCGCAACCCCTGGATGGTTTTCTGGATCATGGCCAGTGATTTCCGTTCATGCTCGGCTTTCCGGATCGAATGACCGGTATGCTTGGCATCCCTCATCGGATTGTCCTCGCGCAAGGATTCCCCAGCTCACCTGACCCAGAAAAGAACCCGTTTTTTTATCCGCTCCAACAACGCCATCGAGAGAAACGTGATGATACCGGTAAAGAGGATCCCGGCCGCCATCTTCGGGTAATCCGCGAAATCGGCGTAATACTGGACGAACCTCCCGAGGCCGGCGTTCGCGCCGAACAGCTCCGCCACCGTCAGGAGGATGAACGAGAGGGCGAGCCCCACCGCCATCCCCGAGAAGATGTGCGGGAGGGCGGCGGGGAAGACGATCCTCCACAGGTACTCCGCCTTGGAAAGCCCAAGGATGCGCGCGTTGTCCCGGTGCCTCCCCTCGATCGCCCATGCGCCCGCCGCGGAATTGAGGAAGACGGGCCAATAGGCCCCGATGAAGATGACGAAGATCGCGGAGGTCCGAAACGTCGGAAGCACGGCGATGGCGTACGGTATGTAGACGGTCGGGGGGATCGGCGCCACGACACGCGCGAACGGCGAGAAAGCCCTGTGCAGCCAGCCTGTCGTCCCCGCCAGGAGACCCGTCACGATCCCCGCGAGAACCGCGGCAAGGTATCCGGGGACAAGGATGAGAAAGGAGTAAAACGTTCCCTTCCCAAGTTCCGGGAGGGACTCCCACAGGGCCCTTGCGGTCTGCAGGGGGGTTGGAAACAAAGGGTTCCCCGACATCGGAAGAAGGGAGGTCGCCACGTGCCAGAAAAGAAGCAGGCCGCCGAACAAAAGGATTGCTTCCATTCCTTTCAGGCCCCCCAACCGCTTCCGGAGCATCACCTTGATCCCCTCGTTCCCCGGCGGTTTATCTGCTGCGTAATCCCACGCCGCAAGAACCGGTCTTTTTCCCACGGAGCGTCCCTCCATCGTCAGATTCCTTCCGCCGTGTCCTTTATGACGCAGGGAGCCTCCAACCGCTCGATCATGTCGAGGCGGAACTGCTCCGCGATCCGTTCCCGAAGGGCACGGAACCCCGCCGAGGAGAACAGGGCGCGCCGCGAACGCGGCCGGGGGAATTCCACGACCGCCTCCGCAATGACGCGCCCCGGCGAGGACCCGAGCACCACGACCCTGTCTCCCAGGCAGATCGCCTCTTCGACGTCGTGGGTCACGAAGACGATCGTCTTGCGCGGGCTCGCCTCCTCCCAGATCTCGATCAGGAGGTCCTGGAGCTTCGCCCGGTTCACCGGGTCGAGCGCCCCAAACGGTTCGTCCATCAGCAGGACGGGGGAGCCGAGGGCGAGCGCCCTCGCGATCGCCCCCCTTTGCTGCATCCCGCCGGAAAGCTCAAAGGG
Source organism: uncultured bacterium (assembly GCA_964364235.1). Classification (GTDB taxonomy): domain Bacteria; phylum Desulfobacterota; class Deferrimicrobia; order Deferrimicrobiales; family Deferrimicrobiaceae; genus JAKALO01. Next base: position 6,642 of record CAYILU010000034.1, read on the forward strand.
GTACTTCCCGATGGCTTCGCTAAGCCCCACCATCCGCAGATAATCCTCCGCAAGGTGCCTGTGCTCCCGCCTCGTCTTTTCGGGATTCGTCTTCCTGATCGCAAGCGCGACGTTGTCCACGATGCTCATCCAGGGATAGAGGGAGTAGTCCTGGAAGACCACCCCCCGGTCGATCCCCGGACCCCTGATCTCCGACCCTTTCCATGTGATCCGGCCGGCGGTCGGCGCTTCGAGCCCCGCCAGGAGGCGCAACAACGTTGTTTTTCCGGAACCGCTGGGGCCCAGGAGGGAGAGAAACTCCCCCTCCCGGACCGACAGATGGATCTCTTCGAGGACACCGGTTCCGTTGTACCCGAACGAGACCGCGTCGACATGCAGTCCCGACATGGCCCCCTCCGCTGCAGGCGAGGAGGTCGTCACAATACGTTCCTTTCCTTGAACTCCTTCTGGAGATTCTTCCAGAACGCCTCCTTCGGATCCTCCTTCGCGAGGCTGTTGAGGGCGTTCTCATAGATCTTCACGTCGATGAACTTCGCGATGCTCTCCTTCGAATCCACGAACCCGCTGTGCTGCATGATCGTCCAAAACTTGACGACGCCCTTCGCGTTCGGGTCGCTTTTCTGCTCGAGGTGGCCGTGGTAGTAGGCCTTCTCGATGAGGGCCCGGTCGAGCTTCACATACTTGAGGATGTTGTCCACCGTCTCCTTGCGATTTTCTTTCGCGAACTTTTCCGCCCGCAGGATCGCCCGGACAAACTTTTCCCAGGTCGCCGTACGCTTGAAGCCTTCCCCCGTGACCACGAGCCGGCAGCAAGGATGACCCGGCTGGAGCGTATCGCTGCGGATGACGACCTTGAGACCCTGCTCCTCGGCCCGGAGATCGTGGGGTCCCCAGACGACGCCGGCATCCACCTGGCCCGATTTGACCGCCTCGATCACGGCGGGCGGGTTCTTCAATTCGAAGATCTGGAGGTCCGTTTTCCAGTCGATCCCGGCTTCCTTCAGGGCTCCCCGGAGGACCGCGTCACCCGTGGCCAGCCGCACGGTCGCCACCTTCTTCCCTTTCAGGTCGGCGATGCCTCTCACCTTCGACGCATTGGCCGCCGTGGTGATGATCGATGCGTCCTCCCCCATGATCCCGGCGATGATCCGGAGGTCCGCCCCCTTGGCGATGTGCGCCAGCGGCGCCGTGGTGCCGAAGGCCCCCACGTCGAGCTTGTCGGCCCGGATCGAGTTGATCCCGTCGGCCGAATTGATAAACTCGATCAGTTCGACGTCGAGCCCTTCATTGGCGAAGAACCCCTGCTCCTTGGCCACGAAGAACTTCGCGTGGCCGGTGACCGGCAGGTAGCCCAGCCGGACGGTTTCGGCCGCATGTCCCGGAGTCCCTGACGCGGCAACCGCCAGCGCCGCGAGCCCGGCCAGCAATGCAAATCCCAATGACCTCTTCCTCCCCATCTCCTTCTCCTTTCCTCCGGAGGACGTTCCGGCCTCCGTTGTCCAAAGTGGTTATCGGTTTGTATCTCCCCTGCGGTGCGACCCCGCCGCGCTTTTCCACTTCCAGGTCGAATCGCGTCAGGCGGCTTTTGCGGTACTGGGAAAACAAAAAAGGCGGATGGGATATTTCCCAATCCGCCTTCGGTTGTCCGATCGGCCGGTTAAGTTATCCCGCGGTCCTCCCGGGTGGGCCGGGCCCCCCTCCGCCAAGACAACACGCCGGGCATGACTTGCCGTCTTCCGCCACGATCATCGCTTCGAAGATCTCTCTTTTCACTCTCTTCCCTTACCGGCCTGCCTTTAATTACCGAGCCGCTTCCAAGATGCCCACGATATTGACAGTCGAACCCTCTTTGATGATGACCCGCCTAAAGCCACAAACATATACCCTATGCATTTGATATATTAAGTAGCCTATAGCCGTGAGGGTGTCAACACTTTTTTTGGCCGCGCCTACATCTCCCTGAACCCGATCGAGTAGCCGAGATTGAACCCGTATAAATCCTCGTTCAGCGGCTTCCCGTCGGCCTCCGCGTAAGGGTACATAAAATAGTTCAGCGGCGCGCCTTGCTGCGGCGGGTTGAGCCTGAGGTCTCTGCCTGTCCCGAACGAGATCCGGTTTTCATCCACGGCGCCGAAATAATACTCCCTCAGGGGCTTTGCTTCCGCCAGCGTGATCTTCTTTTCCAGGATCGCTTTCCGGACGTCCGCAGGGTCGACGACGACCCACCCGTAGCCGGGCAGATAGAACTCGGCCCAGCAGTGCTGCGATTTGGTGATCTCGCCTTCCTTCCCTTTCGGCAGCCGGATCCCGAAGACCTCTCGCGCGGGCACTCCGGCGGCCCGGGCCAGGGTGACGAACACGGAATGGATGTCCGCGCACTTTCCGCCCGGCTTCCTCAGAAGGACATCGACCTCGCCCAGGCCGCACCCTTTCACATTCGGATCGCGGTACATGTTCTCCACGATCCAGTCGTAGATGGCGGTCGCCTTCGCGAGGGTGGTCATTTTCCCTTTGGTGATCTTCTCCGCGTACTCCTTGGCGGTTCCGCCGGTCGCACCCAGGCTGGTGGCGGCGAGAAATTTTTCCAGATCCTTCATCGAGAAGGACGTTTCCTGCCCGGGAAAATCCTTCCTGACGACCTCCTTCCGGACCACCTGGAACGTATAAGTCAGCGTCCTCCCGTTTACCGGCGCGTCCCATTTGGCGTGCAGCATGTTGTTGCCGAAGTTCCCTTCCCGGTACACGCCCACGGCGGAGTAATTCCCGTTGACGCTCACGTCGGTGATTTCCTGGTTCTCATCCGACATCGGGTAGGGGATCCACAGGTCCACACGCTTCGCGTCGGCGGGAGCGACGAGGTTAACCTTGACGGAGACGACCCCCTGCCTCTCCTTGGCGAGGGAGACCTGCGGGAGGAGCAGGAGGCAGAGGACAGACAGCAGCGACGTAAAGATTCTTCTACTCGTATTGGAAGCGGCGGAGACCCCGCCAAGGAAAGGGGCCAGCGCGGAGATGCCGGCAAGCTTTAAGAAGTCGCTACGGGACAGTTCGGATACAGGGGTGCCTTCGGACATCGGGAGCAATCTCCTTTCGCGAATTGTGGTGGTGACGCGCTTTGCCTTCAAAACCCCGCCGACCGGCGGGGCGCCCGCCGCCTCATCGCGAGGGACGGAACAGACGATAAGAATCCGCCAAGGAGATCACCCCCTTTCCGGTGATGCTTCAGAAGGGCATTGTATAGGAAAACCTGCTATATGACCGGCCCGGCGTCCTCGAGGACGGGAGCGCGCGAGGGCGCAACCCGGAAGAGGATCACCTTCGCCCCTTCCCCGTCGCGCCGGAACTCGAAGGCGAGGTCGTGCCCGAACGCGAGGCGGG
>CAYILU010000035.1:0-4136 GCA_964364235.1 uncultured bacterium
GAGCTCGGTCTGCGCGAGCAGAAGCGAACCGGGGAGCGGATCGGGGAGATCCTCATCAACCTGGGGTTCGTCACCCAGGAGCTGGTCGGGTCGGCGCTCGCCTCCGAGGCCGGGGTCACCTTCGTCCATCTGGACAATTACCTGATCGAGCCCGCCGCGCTCAAGCACGTGGGCGAGGCGGTGGCGAGAAAGCACAAGATCATCCCCATACTGGTCGACCCCCCGCGCCTGACCATCGCCATGGCGAACGTCTTCGACGTCCTGGCGATCGACGAGGTCCAGCGGGCCACGGGATTCGTCGTGGACGTGGTCTCCGCAACGGAGTCGAGCGTCCTCCAGTCGATCGACCGGTATTACGCGGGGGGAATCTCCATCGAGGAGATCATCCAGAAGTCGGTCCGCCAGGTGGAGGCGGGCCGCGTCTCGGATGCCGACCTCGCCACCGGCGCACCGATCATCCGCCTCGTGGAACAGATCTTCCTGACGGCCGTGCAGGAGGGGGCGACCGACATCCACTTCGAGCCGGAGGAGCGGATCTACCGGGTGCGCTTCCGGGTCGACGGGAAGCTCAGGCAGGGGCCTTCCCTCCCGAAGGCCCTCCAGCCGGCGGTGACCGCGCGCGTCAAGATCGTTTCGGGGATGAACATCGCGGAGACGCGCCTTCCACAGGATGGGAAGATCAATTTCTACGTGGGGAAAAGGAAGGTGGACCTTCGCGTCTCGACCCTTCCCACCGTCTTCGGGGAGAACATGGTCCTGCGCGTCCTCGACCGGGCGAGGCTCGTGGTCGGGCTCGAGTCGCTGGGGTTCGACGAGCAGAACCTCGTCAAGTTCCGGCGGGCCATCGAGAGCCGGCACGGGATCGTCCTGGTCTGCGGCCCCACGGGCTCGGGGAAGACGACCACGCTCTATTCGGCCCTCTCCTACATCAACTCGCTGGAGCGCAGCATCATCACCCTCGAGGACCCGGTGGAGTACGAGCTGCCGATCATCCGCCAGTGCCAGATCAACGTGAAGGCGGGGGTGACCTTCGCCTCGGGCCTCCGGGCGATCCTGCGGCACGACCCGGACGTCATCCTCGTGGGGGAGATGCGCGACGCGGAGACGGTCGAGCTCGCCATCCGGGCGGCCCTGACCGGGCACCTCGTTTTCTCCACCCTGCACACCAACGACTCGGCCGGGGCGATCCCGCGGTTGATCAACATGGGGCAGGAGCCGTTCCTCGTGGCCTCGTCGATACGCGCGATCATCGGCCAGGCGCTCCTCCGGACCAACTGTGCGCATTGCAGGGAGACCTACACCCCCCCGGCCGATACGATCGAGCGCGCGGGCCTGCCTCCCGAATCCGCCGCGGGGAAGTTCGTGAAGGGGAAGGGGTGCGAGCAGTGCGGGGGGACCGGCTTCCGGGGCCGAGTGGGCGCCTTCGAGATCATGGAGGTCACGCCGGCGATCACCCGCCTGGTGATGGAGCGGGCGAACAGCCAGGACCTCCTCGCGACGGCGAAGGCGGAGGGGATGACGACGATGCGGGAGGACGCGGTCGCCAAGGCGCTGCGGGGGATGACCACGCTGGAAGAAGCGGTTCGGACGACCTGATGCCGCGGTACGAATACAACGCGATCGACGACTACGGGAAGAAGGTCCGCGGGAGCCTGTTCGCCGCGGACGAGAAAGGGTTGCGCGGATCGCTGGCCGGAATGGGGCTCCACCTGCTCAACGCGCGCGAGCGGGCATCGGGAGGGGGACTCCCGATTTTCCGGAAGGTGATCAAAAGGGCGGACCTCATCCAGTTCACCTTTCACCTGAAGACCCTGATCGCGGCGGGGGTATCCATCGTCTCCGCCCTGGGGGACCTGGCCGACCAGACCGAGCACCCCGCCTTCCGGGACGTGATCCAGGACGTGCGCCGCAACCTCCAGTCGGGGGCCGGACTGTCCGACTCCCTGTCGCTCCATCCCGAGGCGTTCCCGGAAATCTACGTCAGCATCGTCCGGGCGGGGGAGACGACCGGGAACATCGACGGCGCCCTGGGGGACCTCGAGCGGTTCCTCACGTGGCAGGAGGAGCTTTCCAAGACCATCAAGCAGGCGACCTATTACCCCGTGACCGTGGTATGCGCGGTCGGGGGGCTGATCTTCATCCTCTTCGCCTTCGTGTTCCCGCGGTTCCTCAAGATCTTCCAGGCGGCGCAGGTGGAGCTGCCCCTCCCCACGCGTATCGTGATCGCGGTGAGCGAGTTCTTCCGGGATTACGGGCTTTACCTCCTCGGAGGGATCGCACTGGGGTTCCTCATCCTCCAGCTCTACCGGCGCACGGAGAGCGGGAGGCTCCGGACGGACGGCTGGAAACTCAAGATCCCGGTGATCGGGAAGCTGGTCCGGGCCATCGAGATCAGCCAGTTCAGCCACTACCTCGCGTCGCTCTTCCGGGCGGGCGTGGAAATGACCCATTCCCTCTACGTGGTGGAAAAGCTCATCGGCAACCGGGTCATCGCCTCCGTGGTGCACCATGCCCGCGAGGACCTGATCGCGGGGGGCGGACTCTCGGCGTCCCTGCGCAAGTCGGGGGAGTTCCCCCCGATGGTCGTCCGGATGGTGTCCGCGGGCGAGACGAGCGGGAACCTGGACCAGACGCTCGAAAACGTGTCGAACTACTACGACCAGGAGATCCCCCTGGCGGTCAAGAAAACGTTTGCGATACTGGAGCCGGTCATCATCCTGGTCCTGGCGACCATCGTGCTGGGTGCCGCCCTGTCCTTCTTCATGGCCCTCTACAAGATGGTCGGCGCCATGGGGGGGAAGTGATCCGATGAGACGGCGGGAAGGCTTCACCCTGATCGAGGTGATCATCGCGATCGCCATCATCTCCATCCTGGCCTCGATGGCGGTGCCGTACGCAGCCAAGCTGATCGACATGTCGAGGACGGAGAATACCCGCAAGGAGATGGAGGAGCTCTACAACACAATCATGGGGGACCCCAAGATTCCGACGGGCGGGTTCGTCGGGGACGTGGGCAGGCTTCCTGCCAACATCACCCAGCTCAATACGCGAACCGCGCCTCCCCTTCCCGCGCCCCCCCAGGGACTGCCGGGGGGAGGGCTCCTCGGCGTGAAGGTCGGATGGTACGGGCCTTACATCAACACCGGGTTCGACGCACAGGGATACCTCAACGATGCCTGGGGCACGGCCTATGCGTACGGCAACCCCGGGGCGGGGCAGATCCGCAGCGCCGGGGCCGACCGCGTGATGGGAACCGCGGACGATCTGATCTACCCCCCAAACGCGGTGAACTTCACCGGGCTGCTGCTGGTAAACCTCTACGTGTGGGACAACACCGCGGGGCAGTACCGCCTGAACCCGACGCCCGCCCAGGTTACGGGGATGGGAGTGACGTACTATTACTCCAACAACGGGAACCAGACCAGCGTGTCGATCACGGTCCCGCCCACCGTGGTCGGGCCCCCGTATTCGTTCAACGGCTACCACGCGGGGCTGCACGCGGTGACGGGGACCTGCCAGCTCGTCGGGAGCCCGGCGGCGGCGACCGGGCAGGCGGTGGTCTACGTGCCGGGTAACAACCAGCAGGCGCAGCTGAGCCTGTACCTGAGATGAGCGATGGCCATTAGCGCGAAGGGAAAGATGCTGGCGGTGGAGATCTCCCCCCGGTTGATCCGGGTGGCGGAGTTCGTCCCCGATACGTCGCCGGCCCAGGTCACACACACCGCCGCGATGGAGCGGCCGGGGGGGGAGCCTGCCGTCGTGGGGCAGGTCATCCGCGGATTTCTCTCCGAGAGGGGGATCACGGCGAAGCGGGCGCTGGTCGCCTACTCGGGCCCGCTGATCGAGCACCGGATCTACGCGATGCCGCCCGCCGCCCGCGAGTCGCGCGAGGAGCTGCTGCGGGGCAAGGTCGCGCAGGAAGTCACCACGCCGATCGCGGAGCTCCGCGTGTCCGGGGAGGTCGTCGGGAAGGTGACCGAAGGCGGAGTGGATCGTCATGAGGTGCTGACGGTCTTCACCCCGGAGTTCGAGATCCGCCGGCTCACCTTCCTCCTGATCGAGGCGGGGATTTCCCCCGCGCGGGTGACCTCCGTTCCGCTTGCTCTCGTGGCGCTGCACCCCGGGGACCAGAAGGA
>CAYILU010000035.1:4236-6803 GCA_964364235.1 uncultured bacterium
CGGGGAGGGGCCATCACGCGCCTCTACTGGAGCGGGGAGAAGCCTTTCCCCGAGGTGGTGCGCCTCATCGGGGAGCGCCTCCGGCTGGAAATTTCGCCCCATCCCGCGGACGCCGCCGCGTCAGGACCGGGATTGCCCGGGGACGCCGCCGCGTTCGCCGTTCCCATCGGGCTCATGGTCGCGGGGCAGGTCCCCGACCAGGTCAACCTCCTGCCGGAGGGGTATCTCCGCAGGAAGAAGCGGCGCGTGAATCTCCTGGCGGTGGCCTTGGTGGCGGTGGTGTTCCTCGTCGCCAACATCGGCCTCTACGCGGGGCTGCACAAGGCGACGAGCCGTTACAAGGAGGTGCTGGCGGGGTCGGCGGTGCAGCGAGCGGTGGGGATGCAGGAAGGGTTCGCCCGCTGGGTGGGCTTGCGGAGAGCGGCGGGGGAGGCCTCCGCCGGCGAGCGCCTGCTCCGGACCCCCTACACGCGCTGGAAAACCCTCTTTGCCTCGCTCGGGGCCCCGGTCCCGAAAGAGATCGCTTTTTCGACCCTGACCTTCGATCGCTCCGGCCCCGGATACCGCGGGGAGCTTCTGGGGAGGGCCCGTGGGAAAAACCCGGCCGAAACGCAGGAGAAGATCAACGGATTCCTGTCCGCCGTCCGAAGTCACGGGGTGGCCGCGGAGGCGCAGTACGCGCCGGTGGAGATCCGGCCGCTCCGGGAAGGAGAGGGATCGGGGTACGAGCAGGAGTTCCTCCTGACGTTCCGCCTGCCGCCGGAAAGCGAGGGGGACGGCGAGTGAAGGAGGATATCCGGAAAGGGAAGCTTCTGCAGGTCCTGGGCGCGCTGGCGGTTCTTTCCGTGCTCTCCTACTTCCTCGTCTTTGCGCCGAAGCTTCGGGAAGTCCGCCGGTTCCAGGCGGAGGTGGCGGGGAAAGAGAACGAGATGGCGACCTCGCTCCGGATGTGGGGGGCGATGGCCCGGACCGCGGCGGACGAAACCCGGCGCTGGGAAGATCACGCGCTTGCGTGGCGGGAGAAGGTGCCCGGGACGCCGGAAACCGACCGGCTCATGGCGGAGATCGGCCGGAAGGCGGTTCTCCACAACCTGAAAGGGTTCCGGCTGACCATCCCGACGGACGGCAAAGCGGGAAAAAGCGGAGTCGCGGAAGGGCCCGGCGCGGCTGTGGAAGGGACCGAGCCGGACAAGAGCAAGGCCTTCGGGGAGATCCGTCTCCAGCTGACCTTTTTCTCCACGTACCGGGACATGGCCGAATTCGTGGACGGGATCCCGGGGATGAAGCGGCTGCTGGCGATACGGTCCCTGACCGTCAAGGAAAAAGACGGGGAGATGGAGACGACGCTGGAGCTGGCGGCGTTCCACCGGAAACCGGGATGAAGACGCTGCGGGACTGGATGGGGGACAGGCGGGTGGCGGCGGCCCTGGCGGCAGTGGCCGTGCTGTTCGTCGTCTACCGGTTGTACCCCAAAGGGGCCGGGGAATCGCCGCCGCCTCCCCCCCCCGTTGCGGCGGGGAATCCGCAGTCGCAGAACATCGCCGCGGGGTCCGGCCCGGCGGCGGCTCCGGCGGTTGCGGGGAAAATTCCCGCACCCCCGGCCGGCCCGGCGCGGCCGCTCAAGTGGTCTTGGGACAGGAACCCGTTCCTCCCCCTGTGGAAGGAACGGGGTGTCGTCGGAATCCCGGGGGATCGGACCGGCGGAGTCCCCGCGAGAGACGGCGATGTCCCGGGAGGCGTCGCGGAGCCGCCGATGGGGCTTCGCGGGACGGTGATCACGGGGAAATCGGGGATCGCCATCTTCGGCAACCGGCTGGTGCCGGTCGGCGGGCGGGTCGGCGATTGGACCGTGGAACGCGTGGACCCTTACAGCGTGGCGTTGCGAAGCGGGAAGGAAATCCGCGTGGTGGAGCTTTACAAGCCCTCGCCTTCGGGCGGCAGGGGCAGAGGAGGAAACCGGTGAGAACGCTGCTTTCGCTGCTTCACCGGCTGCCGTTCGGGGTGGGTGCGGCGGCCTTTGTCGGTGTGTGCATTTTCGGGGTCGGCTGCGCGAAGCCCCAGGCTGTCCGGAAGGAGCCGCCACCCAGGGTCTCGGCCGCGCGGGAAGTTCCCGCCCCTGCGCAAGGCGATTCCCTTCGGGGCGCCGCCCGCCCCGCGCCTCTCCCGGACGCGCCCCTGGAGACGGCGGAGGGAGCGAAGCAGTCGCCGGAGGAGTTCCGCAAGGCGGCCCGCCGGTACACCCTGGTCATGGCGGGGGCCGACGCGCGGGAGCTGTTCCTCTCCCTGGCGAAGGAGAACGACTTCAACCTCGTCCTCTCCCCGGAAGTCTCCGGAACGATCACCATGGACATCAAGGAGGCCACGGCGCCCGAGATCATGGAGGAGGTCTGCGGGCTCCTGGGCTGCCGTGTGGAGCTCTCGGGGAATATGGTCCGCGTCCTCCCCGAGAAGCGCGCGACGCGGATCTTCCGCATGGATTACCTGCTGACCTCCAGGTCGGGGTCGGGGTCCCTCACCGCGTCCACCTCCACGGGGGGCGGGAGCTCCTCCTCGGGAAGCGGAACCGC
>CAYILU010000035.1:6903-9924 GCA_964364235.1 uncultured bacterium
CGAGGATGCGCAACGGCGTGATGATCGAGACGAAGATCCTCGAGGTCACGCTCAGCGACGAGACGAAGTACGGGATCAACTGGTCCGCCTTGCCCGACCTTTCGTCGCTCTCCCTGTCCGGGTCGCTCACCGGCGGAGCCACCGCGCGCCAAGCGCTTCCCGCGGGGACCACGGCGTTCCAGATCGGGGTGGCCGGCGGGAAGTTCAACGCCGTCATCGACGCCCTCGCCGAGCAGGGGCAGATCAACGTCCTCTCCGCGCCGAAGGTGTCGACGCTGAACAACCAGAAGGCGATCATCCGCATCGGCAGGCAGGACGTCTTCTTCCGGGCGGTGGTCACGCCGGCCACGACGACCTCGGCGGCCTTCGTGACCTTCACCCCGGACACGATCACGGTAGGGATCATCCTGAGCGTGACCCCCCAGATCGGGCGGGACGGGAAGGTCATGCTCGCCATCCACCCGTCCATCACCGAGAAGGTGGGCGAGGCGACCGCCCCCGACGGAAACACCGCGCCCATCGTCGACGTCCGGGAGACGAACACCATGGTGACCGTCCAGGACGGGGAGACGGTCTTCATCGGCGGCCTGATGCAGGAGCGCACGCAGGAGATCATAAAGAGCGTCCCGCTGCTCGGGGACATCCCGTTCCTCGGCGCACTCTTCCGGAACACGGACCAGATCAAGAAAAAGACCGAGCTCGTCATCCTCATCACGCCGAGGCTGCTGCGGGAGGGCGATGCGGCCGGGATCGCCGGCGAGGAGCAGAAGAGGCTTTTCGGATCCGACCGGGGATACCACGTGGGGGGGAAGCCATGGGTCTACGGTACGGAAGGGGAGCTCAAAGGGCTCCGGCCCTGGGACTGACATGTACGAATCCTGGTTCGACCTGAAAGAGAAACCGTTCTCCCTGACCCCCGACCCGGAGTTCCTTTTCCTTTCGGTGAGCCACCAGCAGGCGCTGGACCACCTCCTGTACGGGCTCGAGAGCGGGGAGGGATTCATCGTGGTCACCGGCGACATCGGGGTCGGGAAGACCACCGTGTGCAGGACCCTCCTTTCGAGGTTGTCCGACCGGTTCGCCACCTCGCTCATCGTGAACCCGCTGCTGACCGAGAAGGAGCTGGTCCGGGCGATCCTGGAGGACTTCGGCGGGCATGCGCCGCCGGGCACCAAGAAGGACATCCTGGACGCGCTCAACCGGTACCTCCTGGCGGAGGCTTCGAGGGGGCGGCGCCCCGTTTTGATCGTGGACGAGGCGCAGAACCTCCCCCCGACGCTCCTGGAGCAGGTCCGGCTCCTCTCGAACCTCGAGACGGAGAAGCGCAAGCTCCTCCAGATCGTCCTGATCGGCCAGAACGAGCTCAAGGAGAAGCTTTCCCTTACTTCCCTGAGGCAGCTGAACCAGCGGGTCACGGTCCGCGCCGAAATCCGGCCGCTTTCCGGCAAGGAGACCGCCCGGTACATCGGTCACCGGCTCGGCATTGCCGGCGGGGGAGGGCGCGATCTTATCTCCCCCGGGGCGGAGAAGGCGATCTACCGGCGCTCCGGGGGGGTGCCCCGCCTGATCAACATGCTCTGCGACCGGGCGTTCCTTTCCGCGTATCTCAGGGGCTCCGCCAGGGTGGAGCCGAAGGATGTGCGCCGGGCAACCGAATCCCTGGCCGACCGGGGGGGCGGGGCGAGGCGGGTCCTGCGATGGATCCCGTGGGTCGCCACGCCGCTCGTCATCCTCGGTGGCCTGCTTGCCGCCTACGGGAGGATCTTTTGAGCCTCTTGCAAGATGCGCTTCGCAAGGCGCAGAAGGGTCACGGAGGCGCGGCGAAGCAGGCCGGGGCCCCCCTTCCGGGCGCCGGCGGTCCTGCTCCGTCGAGGAGCCCGTGGTTTTGGGGAGGTCTTGCCCTTGCCGCGGTGTTCCTCCTCGGCGCCGCGGTGGTGACCGTCCTGGTCCGCACCGAAGGAGAAAGCCCGCAAAGGGCACCGCAGCCCGCCGCCCCCGTGTCCGCGCCGGAAGCGGTGCGCCCAACCGGGCCGGCCGCGGCGACGGCCCCGCCACGGGCTCACGCGCGCTCTGCCGGGCCAGCCGCTGCCCGGGCCACGCCCCGGGTTTCCGCACGTCCCTCTTCGGACGCCCCGCGCGAGGACGCAAGACCCGCCACCTCCCAACCGATGCCGGCCGCGCCGACGGGCGGCAAGGCCTCGCAGCTTGCGCGTTTCAACGAGGGGATCGCCGCCCAGGCAAGAGGGGACTGGGAAGCCGCGGCACGACTGTTCCGGGAGGTGGTCTCGAAAGAGCCGTCGATCGTCGAGGGGTGGAGCAGCCTGGGGAACGCGCTCCTGCGGCAGGGGAAGCTGCCCGAGGCGGACCGTGCCCTCCGGAAGGCGCTCTCCCTCGACCCAAACTACCCCGCGGCGCTCATGAACGCCGGCCTCCTGCGCCTTCAGGACGGGCGCGCCGCGGAGGCCGCGGCCTGTTTCGCCCGGGCGGCGTCGCTCGACCCCCGAAACCCGGCGCCCCGGGTCAACCTGGCCATCGCCCAGGCGAGACTGGGAGCTCTTGTGGAAGCCGAGGAGACCCTTACGGTCGCCCGGCGCGCGTTCCCGTCCAACGCGGAGATCCATTATCACCTGGGGACGGTACACGAGCGGACGGGGAACCGCGGCAAGGCGAGGGAAGCGTACTCCTCCTTCCTTGAGGTCTCCGGCGGGCGGCGGCCCGACCTGGAGCGACTCGTCCGGGAGCGCCTGAAAGAGCTGTAACCGTTGAGAGCCGTAACTTTTCGAGAGTCGTAACTTGACTGTTTCTCCTCCCTCCGTCAGAATGACAGATATATAGGAAGTTCCCGTCGGGCGCCCAGGATGGGCGAAAAGGGAAGATGGTGCGAATCCATCGCTGCCCCGCAACTGTAACCGGCGACGAAATCCGCAAACAGGCCACCGGGGGCTGATGCCCCAGGGAAGGCGCGGAGAGTAGGCTCGTAACCGGAAGCCAGGAGACCGGCCCGACAGGGATTTTCCCGAA
>CAYILU010000036.1:0-9922 GCA_964364235.1 uncultured bacterium
AAAAGATAGCCGTATCCGGGGAACGCTACGCGGTGGCAGCGGAAGGGAACAGGCTTCCCGTCGGCGTGGAGGGGTAGAGGTTCGGGTTCACCGTTCCCAGGATGGTCCTCTGAGTTGCTTGGTCCGCCTCGCCGAGGTCCACCTGCTCCGGGCGGGGGAGCGGGTTTCCGTTCCCGTCGAACAGCACCACTACCTTCAGGCCTTCCTCTCCGGCGCGGGCCGACCCGGAGACCACGCCGATCTCCATGGTGTTCAGGCGGACCATCGTCCCTACGGGATAGGCGCCCATCGTCTTCACGAAGAGGGACACGATCTCCGCGTCGAGGGACTTTCCGGCGATCTTCTTCATGATCTCCAGGGCCTGCCGCGGATATCTGGCCTTCTGGTAGGAGCGCATCGTCGTCAGGGCGTCGTAGCAGTCGGCGACCGGGATGATGTTGGAGTGGGCGTCCATGCGGTGTTCCGGACCCGGCTGGGGATACCCCGTCTTGTCGAACCGCATGTGGTGCTCCAGGACCATGTACGCGGAGGATGGCCGGATGTTGGACATCCTCCCAAGGAGGAGGAACCCCTCCTCGGGGTGCTTCTTGATCTCCTCGAATTCCTTCACGGTGAGCGTGCCGGGCTTGCGGATGAGCTCGAGGGCAAGCTGCGTTTTCCCGATGTCGTGCAGGAGCCCCGCGACGCCCACGTCGATCTTGTTCTGGCCGGGAAGCGACAGGGTGTCGGCGATGGAGAGGGAGAGAACGGCCACGTTGACGGAGTGGTTGTAGGTGTACTCGTCGTAGTTCTTGATGAGCGTCAGCGCTAACATGGCGTCCCGGTTCCGCGTGAGCATGCTGCTCATGTCCCTGACGACCCGCTCGGACTCGGCTCCGGAGGGGATCCGGCCCAGGCGCACGTCCCGGAGGATCGAGACCACCACGGAAACCGCGTTGTCGTAGATCTGGTGGGCGATCGCGTGGTCGTCCTCCTCCTCGTCCATCGGCTTGATCCGGATGTGGGAGACCCCCGCCTGCTTCAGGATCTCCTGGAGCAGGTTCGGGGTCAGCCCCTCCTCCCTGGTTTCGTGGAGGAACCGGACGAAGTGGTCGATGTCGCTCGCCGTGAGGCCCTTCTCGAAGATGATAGCGGGCACCCCGATCCTGCCGAGGCGGTCCATGAAGTTCTCGAGGGCGGAGGTCAGGCTGAAGATCGGGACCCCCTCGAAGACCAGCGTGCCGTCCGTGATGACGAGGACGATCTCGTTCCGGTCGGCGAAAAAGAGGAGAAGGTCCCTGTGGACTTTCTCTACGGGTGTCCGCACCTGGGGGTGCGCGGCGGGATAGATCCCCCGGTTCTTGAGGGACGTTCCAAGCGCCCGGATGAGGCTGGTGATCAGCAGTTCCTGTTCGCGCCGGTCCATGGATCTCCCCCTATGTGACCTTCAAGAGACGCTCCGCTTCCATCCTCAGGTATCCCTCCGGGGCCTTGAGGCACCTTTGGAGCGCCTCCCTTGCCTTTTCCCCCCGTATCTTTGAGATGCTTCTCAGCGCGTGGGATTTCATCGCGCGGAATTTTTGCGTCTCCCGGATCGCCGTCGTCCGGAGGATCTCCTCCAGGGCGGTGACCGCCTCGTCGGTGCCGATGGCCCTCAGCGAGTCGATCGCCTCGTGGGAGAGCCGATAGCTGGGGAAAAAGAACCGTTTCTCGACCGCCCGCCTGTAAAGGGTCAGGACGGCCTCCGACTCTTTCTTCGCGGACATGGCCGCGGTGGCGGTGAGCGCCACGGTCTCCTCGGGGAAGAAGCAAAGTTCCCCCAGGGAGGTGACCGCCGAAGAGTGGGGGAGCTTGGACAGCGCCTTGATCGCCTCCTTCTTGACGCGGAGGTCGGGGTGGGACAGGGCGGTGGCCACGTGCGGTGCGAGGTCGGGGAGGCCGAGGCTCCCCAGGATCGTCACCATGTTCCGGACCATGAACCACCGGGCATCGTTCAGGTTCTCGAGGATTGCGGGAACCGCGGGCCGGCCGATCCTGACGACGATCTCGACGATCGACTTCCGGAGGAGAAGGTCCTCCTCGTCCGCCAGCGTCTTCAGGAGCGGTTTCACGGCGCGGTCCTCGAACGCCGTCAGCACCGTCTCCACCTCCCTGCGGCCCCTTCCGCCCTTGTCCCGGAGGAGATGGATGTAATGGGCGACCAGTTCGTTGGACGCCATCTCCTTGATCCCGAGGCGGGCGAGATTGGCGATCTCCGGGTTCTGCATCGGAGGTTGCTGGATGTGGCCCGCGAAGATCATGAGCGCCCGGGAGGCGTATTCGATCTTGCGGTCCATGCGCTCGTTGTACAGGGCGCGGGAGAGGGCGATGAGGTGGTCGCGGTAGGTGGCGGGGTCGACCTCCTTCTCGATCAGGGAGAGGAGATCCTCGATGGTCAACTCCTCGGGAGTGATATCCTCGAGAGTGTTGGAGAGATCGTCGCTGTCCAGACCCGCGGCATCGACATCTTCGGAGTCGGACTCCTCCTCTTTTTTAAGCATTTCCGTCAATCCCTGGTAGTCCACCCGGTTCGCCCAGATCCGGGTAACCTTCCCCCGGAGGAGCGCCCGCTCGATCCCGCCTTCGTCCTGGATCTCCTGGATGTCGCGGTTGAGGATGCCCAGGAACGCGACCATCTCGTTGGGTTTCAGGTTGGGCAGGAAGATGATCTTGCTGGCCCGCCGGATGTAGAGATCCCGGTTCAGGTCGATCACCGACTTGTTCGGCGCGGGGAGCGGTGTGTCCTGGTAGAGGAGGGCGTTCTTGGTCACGTCGATTTCCATGCCGTCCTCCGGGAGCGGGATCTCCTCGAAGTTGGCGATGATCTTGGAGATGACCTGGATCAGGGTGGGGTGGCCCGGAGGGTAGAAGCTGACGCTTTTCACCCCCTTGGCGAGTTCCGTGACCGCCCGGGAGATTCTTTGTATGAGTTCGCCTTCCGTCATGGTTTCGGCGTACCGCTCCGTCTGTTCGATATCCCGTTTTATTTAGTACGATTATTAATTATGGATGTAAAATTGATAACCTAATTATGTCAATTTTACAAGTGAACCGTTTTCGGGCAGTCACGGCCTGGAGGGTGGTGGCCTCCGGCTTGGGGGTCGGTTTTTCGCCCGTCATTCCGGGGACGATCGGCTCCCTCCTCGCCCTGCCCCTCTGGTATTGGGGGGGTGGCACGGGGGTGGCGCACTTCGGGATGCTTGCGGCCGTGCTCCTCCTGTCGGTCCCCGCGGCGCGCGTGGAAATCCGAGAGACGGGAAAGAAGGACCCTCCCTCGGTGGTGATCGACGAGGTGGCGGGGATGCTCCTGGCGGCGACCTGGATCCCCTGGGGCCTGAAGCCGGCCCTGCTTCTGTTTTTTCTCTTCCGGTTTTTCGATATCCTGAAATTCGGCCCCGCCGCCTGGGCGGACAGGAAAGAGGGGGCTTTTTACGTTGTTGCCGACGACCTGGTCGCGGGGGTGTACGCCAACCTGGCTTACCGGGGGATCACGTGGCTGATCGGGTGATCCACGACCTTGCCCTCCGTCTCGGGGAGGCGCTCGTCCGGACGGGGAGGACGCTGGCCGTCGCCGAGTCGTGCACCGGGGGGGGGTTCTGCGCGGCGGTCACGGACATCCCGGGGAGCTCCGCCTATTTCGTGGGAGGGGTCGTCGCGTACCGGAACGCCTCCAAGGCGAGGGACCTCGGCGTGCCGGCGTCGCTGATCGAGTCATCGGGCGCGGTGAGCGAGCCGGTCGCGGCCGCGATGGCGGAGGGCGCGAGGGCACGGTTCGGCGCGGACATCGGGGTAGGGATCACCGGGATCGCCGGCCCCGGCGGCGGAACGCCCGACAAGCCGGTGGGAACCGTGTGTCTCGCGATCTCGGCAGGAGAGGTCCGGCGGTCGCACCGGCGGCGGTTCCCGGGGGACCGCGAAACCGTCCGGCAGGAAACCGTCGCCTGGGCCCTGGCGGAGCTTTTATCCCTGCTGGCGGGAGGGCGGGGGGAATGAAATTATGAGGATGTTCGTCGGCATCGGCCTCCCGCATGGGTGCCGCCGGGCGATCGTCGATGCGGTTTCCCCGTTGATGGGGCGGCGCCCCACGGTCTCCTGGACGTCGGAGCAAAACCTCCATGTAACGCTGAAGTTTCTCGGGGAAGTCCCCCCGGATCGCGTCGACCGAATCGCCGCCCTGCTTGCCGGGGCGGCCGGGGACGTCCCGGCTTTCGAGTTCGTCGTGGAGGGTGCCGGCGGCTTCCCTTCGCTGCGCGCGCCGCGCGTCCTCTGGGTGGGCATCCGGGAATCGCTTGAATTGGTCGGGAAGTTGCATGAGAATATGGAAAACGCGCTTTCCGGTGCAGGTTTCCCCCGCGAGGGGCGACCCTTTCACCCGCACGTCACGGTTGGTCGCGCAAGAGGCGGGCTTCCGCCGGGGTGGGGGGAAGAATACGCAAGGGCCGTTTCCGGGAGACGGTTCGGCGTCGTCCGGGTGGCCTCGTACCGATTGTACGAGAGCCGGCTGTCCCCCCGGGGAGCTACGTACTTCGTTTTGCGCGAAGTGCCGCTCCAGGGGATACCTGTGCGAACGGAGAGGGAGGAGAAGGAAACATGAGTCAGGATGCGAACCGCCGCAAGGCGCTCGACATGGCGCTTTCGGCGATCGAGAAGAACTACGGGAAGGGCGCGATCATGCGTCTCGGTGCGGACGTCCCGGCGAAGGACATCGCCGTCATCTCCACGGGGGCGCTCTCGCTCGACGTGGCGCTGGGGGTCGGCGGCATCCCCCGCGGGCGGGTGACCGAGATCTTCGGACCGGAGTCCTCCGGGAAGACGACGCTGGCGCTGCACATCGTCGCGGAGGCGCAGCGGCAGGGCGGCATCGCGGGCTTTATCGACGCCGAGCACGCGCTCGATCTCGGCTACGCGAGAAAGCTGGGCCTGAACACGGAGGACCTGCTGATCTCCCAGCCGGACTCGGGAGAGCAGGCCCTCGAGATCGCCGAGATGCTCGTTCGGAGCGGCGCGCTGGACGTGCTGGTCATCGACTCCGTCGCGGCGCTCGTCCCCAAGGCGGAGATCGAGGGGGAGATGGGGGACTCGCACATGGGCCTCCAGGCCCGCCTGATGTCCCAGGCGCTCCGGAAGCTCACCGCCTCGATCAGCAAGTCGCAGACGGCGGTCATCTTCATCAACCAGATCCGGATGAAGATCGGCGTGATGTTCGGCAACCCGGAGACGACGACCGGCGGCAACGCCCTCAAGTTCTACGCCTCCGTCCGGATGGACATCCGTCGGGTGACGCAGATCAAGAAGGACGACGCGGTCATCGGCAGCCGCACGCGCGTCAAGGTGGTCAAGAACAAGCTCGCCCCCCCGTTCCGTGAGGCGGAGTTCGACATTCTCTTCGGGGAGGGGATCTCGCGGGAAGGGGACCTGCTGGACCTCGGGACCGAGCTCGACATGGTCGAGAAGAGCGGCGCGTGGTATTCCCTGGGCGGCGAGCGGATCGGGCAGGGGAGGGAGAACGCCCGGGGTTTCCTCAAGGAGCACCCGGAAGTCGCTTCCGACCTCCGGAAGAAGATCCTGGTGCACTACGGCATCGGGGAAGCCGGTCACGCCGCGAAGGAAGGAGCCCCCTGAATTGGAACTCAACGAGATCCTCAAGTCCGCGGTCCGCAACGGGGCCTCCGACGTCCACCTGAAGGCGGGCCTGCTCCCGGTCTTCCGGATCAACGGCGCGCTCGTCCCCCTCAAGGTGAAGGAACCGCTGCGGCCCGAAGACCTCCAGGCCATGAGCGCGAGCATCCTGACCAATGAACAGCGCAAGAAGTTCGAACACCTTCAAGAGCTGGACTGTGCCCACAGCGTGTCGGGGCTCGGGAGGTTCCGCGTCAACATCTTCATCCAGCGCGGCACCATCGGGATGGTGCTCCGCGTCGTCCCGGTCGGGGTCCAGTCCTTCGAGGAGCTGCACCTGCCGAAGATCATGGAGAAGATCGCTCTGGAGAACCGGGGGCTGGTCCTGTGCACGGGGACCACGGGCTGCGGGAAGTCCACGACCCTGGCCTCCATCGTCGAGTACATCAACCGCCATCGCAGCTGCCACATCATCACGATCGAGGACCCCATCGAGTTCCTCCTCCGCGACAGAAAGAGCATCATCAACCAAAGGGAGCTGGGAGTGGACACCGTCTCGCTCGCGGGGGCGCTGAAGGGCGCCCTTCGCCAGGACCCCGACGTGATCCTCGTCGGCGAGATGCGCGACCTGGAGACGATCGAGACGGCCATCACGGCCGCCGAGACGGGGCACCTCGTCCTGTCGACGCTCCACACGCTCGACGCCGGCGAGACGATCAACCGCGTCGTGGCCGCCTTCCCGCCCTACCAGCAGAAGCAGGTCCGGATCCAGCTGGCTTCCATCCTCAAGGCGGTCATCTCCCAGCGCCTGGTCCCGAAGGCCGACGGGAAGGGGCGCGTCCCGGCGATCGAGATCATGATCAACACCGCCCGGGTCAAGGAGTACATCGAGGACAAGGAGAAGACCAAGAAGATCCGGGAGGCGATCTCGCAGGGGTTCACGAGCTACGGGATGCAGACCTTCGACCAGTCGCTCATGATGCTCCACAAGGATGGGCTGATCTCCCTGGAGGAGGCGCTGCGGCAGGCGTCGAACCCCGACGACTTCGCGCTCCGCGTCCGCGGGGTGTCCTCGACATCGGACCTGAGCTGGGAAGATTTTGACAAGAGCGGGCAGCAGCCGAAGAAGCCGTAGAACCCCTGGAACCCCTGGAACCCCGGAGGAGGCCCCCGGCGGGGCGATGAGGGCCGCGTTGTGGATGCTCTCCCGGCGGTCTTTAAGCGAGGGGGAGATCCGGGAAAGGCTTTCGAAAAAAGGGTTCCCCGACGACGAGGCGGCAGGAGTGATCCGCAGGCTCCGGGAGCTCGGCCTGGCGGACGACCCGAAGCTGTGCGATCATCTGGTCCGCTCGTACCGCGACACGCGAGGCTACGGCTCCGGGAAGATCGCCTGGGCCCTGCGGGCGCGCAGGTTCCCCCCGGGGCTGGTCGAGGAGGCGTTGCGGAACTCCTCCTCGGCGGAGGAGGAGCTGGCGGCGGCTTCGGCCGCCCTGCGGAAGAAGTTACGGGGCGGGCTCGCTCCCGGCCGGGAAGGGGCCGCGAAGGCGTTCCGTTTCCTGGCGGGGCGGGGGTTCCCCCCGGACGCTTGCCGGAAGGCCATCGGGGATTTTTTTGCCGACATCCAAGAAGGAGAGGGCTGAGCCGACAATGACGGGATCCGATCTTCGCGCCGCTTTTCTTTCCTACTTCGGGAGGAACGGACACAAGGTCCTGCCCAGCTCCTCCCTGGTACCGGGGACCGACCCCACCCTGCTGTTCACGAACTCCGGCATGGTGCAGTTCAAGGAATATTTCCTCGGCCTGGGCCCCGCCTCCCTTACGCGGGCGGCCACCGCCCAGCGGTGCCTCCGCGTCAGCGGAAAGCACAACGACCTCGAGAACGTCGGGTACACGGCGCGCCACCACACGCTGTTCGAGATGCTGGGTAACTTCTCCTTCGGAGACTACTTCAAGAAGGAAGCGATCTTCTTCGGCTGGGACTTCCTCACCCGCGAGGTGGGGCTCGACGGGAAACGGATGACCGTCTCGGTCTTCCGGGAGGACGACGAGGCGTACGACCTCTGGCACAAGACGATGGGGGTCCCGGCCTCCCGGATCGTGCGGTTCGACGAGAAGGACAACTTCTGGGCGATGGGTCCGACGGGTCCCTGCGGGCCGTGCTCCGAGATCATTTACGACCAGGGGGATGGGGTAGGGTGCGGGCGGCCCGGGTGCGCCGTGGGCTGCGACTGCGACCGGTTCCTCGAGATCTGGAACCTCGTCTTCATGCAGTTCAACCAGGACGAGAGCGGGAAGAAGACGCCGCTCCCCAGGCCAAGCATCGACACCGGGATGGGGCTGGAGCGTCTTGCCGCCGCCGTGCAGGGGGTCAAGAGCAACTACGACACCGATTTCTTCCAGCCGATCCTCAAGGAGATTTCACGGCTGTCGTCCGTGTCCCCGGGGAAATCGAAGGCCACCGACGACGCGATGCGGGTGGTCGCGGACCACGCGCGCGCCACCGCGTTTCTCATCGCCGACGGCATCCTGCCCTCCAACGAGGGGCGGGGATACGTCCTGCGGCGGATCATGCGGCGGGCGCTGCGCCACGGCAAGAAGCTCGGCTTCGACGGCCCGTTCCTCCACCAGGTGGCCGCCGTCGTGGTCAGGGAGTTTTCCGCCGCGTACCCGGAGCTTGCCAAGAGCTCCTCCTTCATCGACACCGTCGCCATGCACGAGGAGAAACGGTTTCTCGAGACGCTCGACGCGGGGCTGCGCATGGTCGAGGAGGAGTTCGCACGCATCGGGACGGGGGGCCGCACGGTCTTCGCCGGCGAGGTGGCGTTCAAGCTTTACGACACCTACGGCTTCCCGGTGGATCTCACGGCGGACCTTTGCCGCGAGCGGGGGGTGACGCTCGACTCGGAGGGGTTCGAAAAGGAGATGGAGAGACAGCGGACGCAGTCCCGCGTCTCCTGGAAAGGGGGAGAGGCGGGGGCCTCCGATTCCGCGGCGGCGGAGCTCGTTCGTTCCGGCGTCTCCGTGGCGTTCGTCGGGTACGAGAGGCACACGGCTTCCGCGAAGGTGGCCGCCCTGTTCCTCGGGGGTGTGCGTGGGACGACGGCCCGCGCCGGAGAGGAGATCGACCTCGTGACCGACGTCACGCCGTTCTACGGCGAGGGGGGAGGGCAGGTCGGGGACGCGGGCGCCGCTTACGGCGACGGGTTCCGGCTGGGGGTGATCGCGACCCGCCGTCCCACACCGGAACTGATCATCCACCGCGCGAAGGTCGCGGAGGGGACGATCCGGGAGGGGCAGGTTGTGGAACTTGCGGTCGACGAGGCGACCAGGCGCCGGACCCAGGCGAACCACACGGCGACGCACCTCCTCCAGGCGGCGCTCCGCAAGGTCCTGGGGGGACACATCAAGCAGGCGGGCTCCTACGTGGGGCCGGACAAGCTCCGCTTCGACTTCACGCACTTCGAGGCGGTGCCGCACGAGGCGTTGCGCGAAGTGGAGAGCCTCGTCAACGACGTCGTCTTCGCGGCGACCCCGGTCACGTGGGAGATCCTCCCGTACGACGCGGCCATCGCGGCCGGGGCGATGGCGTTCTTCGGGGAGAAGTACGGGGACGCCGTCCGAATGGTGAGCATCCCCGGATTGAGCCGGGAGTTGTGCGGCGGCACGCACGTCCGCAACACGATCGAGATCGGGCTCTTCCGGGTCCTCTCGGAGGGCGCGCTCGCCGCGGGGGTCAGGCGGATCGAGGCCCTTACGGGGTCGTCGGCGCTCCGTCACCTGAGGGAGGAGGCCGACCTCCTGCACGATATCTCGCGCGATCTCAAGGTGTCCCCCGGGGACGCCCCCGACCGCGTCCGGAAGCTGTTCGCCCAGATCAGGGCCCTCGAGAAGGATCTCCAGGAGGCGCGGCGCCGGGCGTCGCGCGATCTTGCCGGGGAGGTGCTGGCGAAGGCGGTGAAGGCGGGGGACGTGACCCTCGTTACGGCCGAGGTCGAGCCGATGGACGCGGTCGCCCTTCGGGATCTGGCCGACCGCGTAAAGGGAAAGCTCAAGGGCGGGATCCTGCTGCTGGGGAGCGTGCAGGGGGAGCGGTGCCACCTCGTCGCGGGGGTGACGGACGACCTGACGGCCGTCTATTCGGCCTCCGACATCGTGAAAAAGGCATCCGCGTTCGTGGGGGGTGGCGGCGGAGGCCGCAAGGACATGGCCCAGGCGGGAGGGTCGAGGATCGAGGGTTTGCCCGACGCGCTCGGATCGTTGTCGGCCTGGGTGAAATAGCCCCGAA
>CAYILU010000037.1:0-9919 GCA_964364235.1 uncultured bacterium
CCCCCCCAGCATGTTACATGAGAGGACGCGCGGGGCGAACACCGGGTAGTCCGCCTTCGCGTGGAGGAAGTCCTTGACGACATCGCTGTCCCCCCCGAACGGCCCGCCCGCGTATTCCACCGACGCCGACTGGACCGACCCCCTGGAAGGGTCGAGGTACTTGTCCGTGGTGTTCCGCGTCCAGCTCGTACCGAGGGCCCCCGTCGACTGTGTCCCCTTGCTGAACTCCTCCTTCAGGATCTGCGAGACGGCCGTCCCCGCGTCCGTGATCAGGGTCTCGTCCATGCGATACGAAAGGCTCCCCGTCGTAAACTTGGTGAACTGGTAGCCCAGGCCCACCTTTCCACCCATCGACTTCCGCTTGAAGTCGGTGTAGTTCGTGTCGGTTTTATAGGCATTCAGGAGAAGGCTGTAGTCCGTGTCGAAGAAGTGGGGGTCCCGGAAATCCAGGGTGAACACGGTTCTCCTCGCGCCGAACTGCGAGCTGATGGAGGACTTCCAGCCCCTCCCGAAGAGGTTGTTCTCGCTCAGCTGGATCACGCCGAAGATCTTGTCGAGAGAGCTGTACCCCGCCCCGCCGGACAGGGTGCCCGTGGGCCCTTCCTGCACATCGACCTTGACGTCCATCAGCCCCGGGGCCTCCGAGGGGGCGGTGGTGATCTTGACGTTCTTGAAGTAGGAAAGCCGGTCCAGGTTCTCCTTGCTTGCCTTCAGGCCCGTCGCCGTGTAGACCTGGCCGTCCTCGACCTCGAGGTCTCTCCGGACGATGCGGTCGAACGTCTTGGTGTTCCCCGTGATATCCACCTTGCCGAACCGGAACTTCCCGCCCCGCTCCGTCTTGTAGGTGACGTCCGCGACCGGGTACTCCTTCCTCTTCTCCACGACCGGTGAGACGAGCGCCTGCGCGTACCCCTTGTCGTTCTGGAGCGTCGTCAGATCGAGGAGGTCCGCGAGGAGCGTGTCCCGGTTGAACACATCCCCGCGCTTGACCTTGACCGCCTTCGAAAGCTGCGCCTCCTGGACGTCGCTCTCCCCGGAGAAACGGACCTCCCCCACGCGGTACTGCCTCCCCTCGAACACGTGGATGGCGACCTCCAGCCCCTTCGGGCCCCGGCGGGTCTCCGGGTCGGACACCTTGGAGTCGAGGAAGCCCTGGTTCTGGTAAAGCGCCTCGATCTTCCGGATGTCGTTCTCGAGGACGTCCTTCTTGAAGGTCCCCGAATCGGTGATGAAGGAAAAGAACCCCTTCTCGCCCGTGTCCATCACCTTCTTCACCTCTTTTTCCGTGAGGTAAAGGTTTCCCGTGACCCGAATCTTCGCGATCTTCCTCTTCTCCCCCTCGACCACGCGGAAAGCCACGCGGATCGAGCCGTCCGCTTCTTCCTCCACCTTCGTGTCCACGGAGGCCTCGAAGAATCCCTTGTTCTGGTACAGATCGAGGACCTTCCGGGACGATTCCTTCACCTGCTCTTCCTTGAAGAGGGAGCGTTCCTTGAGCGTGATCGCCTGCCGGATGTCGGCGGTGTCGACCTCCTTGTTTCCGTCGACGCGAACGGAGGAGACGATCGGCTTCTCCGTGACGATCACCGTGATCCTGTAGCCCCCCGTCACTTCCTCGGAGTCGAACTTGACGTCGATGAAATACCCCATCCGGTAGACCGCCTTGACGTCTTCCCGGACCCTGGCCAGGTCGAACTCCATGCCGACCTTGGTGCCCATCACCTGCCGGATGGCGTCGGGCCCCACCCGCCGGGTCCCCTCCACCTCGATCGCCACGACCCGGAACCCGGCGGAGTGCGCCGTTCCGGCGAGCAGCGCCGCGAAAACCCATACGGCCGCGAGAACGGCCATCGCCTCGGCGCGCCGCGTCAAGAAACGACCAGCCCGTCGTCGATCCGGATCACACGGTGCAGTCTTCCCGCCATCTCTTCGTTGTGGGTAACCACGATCAGGGTAAGACCCCGCCTCCTGTTGAGATCCAGCAGCAGCTCCATCACCCCGCGTGCCGTTTCCTTGTCCAGGTTCCCGGTGGGCTCGTCGGCCAGGAGGACGTCCGGCCCCATCGCGAGAGCGCGGCAGATCGCGACGCGCTGCTGCTCGCCGCCCGAGAGCTCGCCCACGCGGTGGGTGAGGCGCTCCGACAGCCCCACTTCCGCGAGGAGCCCGTCCGCCCTTTTCCCCGCCTCGAGGCGTCCCATTCCGGAAATCAGGCAGGGAAGCATCACGTTCTCCCGGGCGTTGAACTCCGGAAGGAGGTTGTGGAACTGGAAGACGAACCCGATCGAACGGTTCCGGAACGCCGCCAGCCGATCTTCCGGCAGGGATGTAAGCTCGCGCCCTTCATAGCAGACCGTTCCCGAAGTCGCCTTGTCCAGCGTCCCGATGATCTGCAGGAGGGTGGTTTTTCCCGCCCCCGAGACCCCCACCACGCCCAGCGTCTCCCCGCGGCCGACGGACAGGTCGATCCCCTTGAGGACCTCCAGCGGCCCGCCGCGCATCCGGAAGGACTTCCTGAGGTTTTCGACGCGGATCAGCACGCCGCTATTCATAGCGGATCGCCTCCGCCGGGTCGATGCGCGCCGCCTGCCCGGACGGGTAGAGGGTCGCCAGGAAGCAGATCAGGATGGAGCTTCCGCTCACCAGCAGGAGGTTCATCGGATCCAGCAGCACCGGCAGGGTGGTGATGTAATAGACGTCGCTCGGCAGCCGGATGAACCGGTACCGGCGAAGCAGGTCGCAAAGGACCGCGCCCAGCGCGGTCCCAAGGGTAGTCCCGGCGATCCCGATCAGCAGACCTTCCAAAGCGAACACCCTCCGGATCGTCTTCCTCGTCGCCCCCATCGCCATCAGGACCGCGATGTCCCGCGTCTTCTCCATCACGATCATGATGAGCGTGCTGATGATGTTGAAGGCGGCGACCATCACGATCAGGACGAGGATGATGAACATCACCACCTTCTCCAGCTTGAGCGCCGAGAAAAGGTTCCGGTTGCTCTGCATCCAGTCCTTCGCCCAGTAGGGGTACCCCAAGGTGGAGCGGATCCGGGCGGCGACCTCCGCGGCCGCGTAGATGTCGTCGACCTTCACCTCGATCCCGGTGCCCCTTCCTTCGATCCCGAGCAGTTTCCCCGCTTCCGGCATCGCGACGTAGGCGAAGGTGGCGTCGTATTCGTACATCCCCGATTCGGAGATCCCCCCGACCCGGAACCGCATAACGCGCGGGGAGGTCCCCAGCGGCGTCACGTTCCCCCCGGGAACCAGGATCTCGACGACATCCCCGATGGTAACCCCCAGGTTCGCCGCCAGCTCCCTCCCCAGGATCGTCCCGGGAATCCCTGCGGAGCTTTTCTCCCGGAGCGCCTCGATGCTCCCCAGGCGCACGTCCCGCGGGAGACGCGTGACGTTTCCCACCGTGGCGACGTCCACGCCCCGCAGGACACCGCCGGCCGCCGCGGTGCCGGAGGAAATCATCATCTGGGAAAAGATGTAGGGGCTGGCTCCGGCGACGCCCGGAACCCCCCGGACGCGACCGGCCAGGGGGAACGGGTCGGCGATGCTGCCGTCGAGGCTCGTGACGTGCACGTGGGCGGTGGCGCCCAGGATGCGGTCCTTGAGCTCCTTCTCGAACCCGCTCATGACGGCGAGAACGATGATCAGGGCGGTCACTCCTACCGTGACCCCCGCGATGGAAATGATCGTGATGATGGAGATGAACGTCTGCTTGCGCTTGGCCAGGAGGTACTTCAGCGCGATGTAATATTCGACGGGGAGCTTCAAGCGGCCGCTACCCCTCTTTCCGGAGCTGCGGGAAGAGGATCACGTCGCGGATGGAGGGGGAATCGGTGAAGAGCATCACGAGGCGGTCTATCCCGATCCCCTCGCCGGCGGCGGGCGGCATGCCGTGCTCCAGCGCCCTCAGGTAGTCCTCGTCCATGTAGTGCGCCTCTTCGTCTCCCCGCTCCCGCAGGCGGACCTGCTCCTCGAACCTCGACCTCTGGTCGAGCGGGTCGTTCAGCTCCGAGAAGGCGTTCGCGATCTCACGCCCCAGGACGATCAGCTCGAACCGGTCGACGATCTCCGGGCGAAGGTCGTTCCTGCGCGACAGCGGGGAAACCTCGATGGGGTATTCCGTCACGAACGCCGGCCCCCTGATCTTCCTTTCCGCGACCTCCTCGAAGATCGCGACCAGGAGCCTCCCGCGGGAGGCGTCGTCCTTCACGGAGAACCCGAGCCCCCGCGCCATCTCCCGGAGAAAAGGGACTTCGGCGAGACGCTCCTCCGGGACGTTGCCGTACCGCGCCACCGCCCCGGCGACGGTGACCCGCTCCCACGGGGGCGCGAAGTCGACCGTTTCCCCCTGGATCGTGACGACGGTCGTTCCGAGGAGGGAAAGGGCGAGGCCCGAGATCATCTCCTCCGTCAGCCGGATCAGGTCCTCGTAGGTCGCGTAGGCCTGGTAGAACTCGAGCATCGTGAACTCGGGGTTGTGCTGCGTGGAAATCCCCTCGTTCCGGAAGTTCCGGTTGATCTCGAAGACGCGTTCGAACCCTCCCACCAGCAGGCGCTTGAGGTACAGCTCCGGGGCGATCCGGAGGTAGAGGTCCATGTCCAGCGCGTTGTGGTGGGTCACGAACGGCTTCGCCGCCGCGCCGCCCGCGACGGGTTGCATCATCGGGGTCTCGACCTCGAGGAAATCGCGATCCGTGAGGAAGGAGCGGATGTGGGAGATGATCCGGGCGCGCCGCCGGAAAACCTCCTTCACCTCCTCGTTGACGATCAGGTCCACGTAGCGCTGCCGGTAGCGGGTCTCCACGTCGACCAGGCCGTGCCACTTCTCGGGAAGAGGGCGGACCGTCTTTGTGAGCAGCCGGAAACTCTCCGCCTGCACGGTCAGCTCGCCCGTCCGGGTGATGAACAGCGGCCCCCGCACCCATGCGATGTCGCCGACGTCGGTCGTCTTGAGGAAGCGGTCGTACGCCTCCTCCCCCACCTGGTCCTTTCGAATGTAAGCCTGGAGGCTCCCGGAGCGGTCGGCGATCACCACGAACGTCGCCTTCCCGAAGTTGCGGGATGCGACGATGCGCCCCGCGATGTCCACCCGGATGCCCCTGGCGGCCAGCTCCCCTGGGTCCAGGCCCCCGGCCGCCTTCCGGGCGGCGGCCGCCGTCCACCCGACCTTCTGGTCGTTGGCGTAGGGGTTCCCCCCGCCTCGCCGGATATCCTCCCCTTTCCGGATCCTCTCCCGGATCAGTTCGCTCCATTCCTCTTTCACGCAGCCCCCGATCTCCCGGACAGGAGGAATTGCCGGATGAATTCCTTCAGGTCGCCGTCGAGGACGGCGTCCACGTTTCCCGTCTCGTGGCCGGTCCTGTGGTCCTTCACGAGGCGGTAAGGCGCCAGGACGTACGAGCGGATCTGGGACCCCCACGCGATGTCCTTCTTCGCCTTGTGCGCCTCGGTCGCCTTCTCGGCGCGCTGGCGCATCTCGAGCTCGTAGAGCTTCGACCGCAGGATCTTCATCGCCATCTGGCGGTTCTTGTGCTGGGACCGCTCCTGCTGGCACAGGACGGTGATCCCCGTCGGCATGTGGACGATCCGTACGGCGGACTCCACCTTGTTCACGTGCTGGCCGCCGGCCCCCCCCGACCGGAGCGTGTCGATCCGGAGGTCCGACTCGTTGATCCGGATCTCCACGTCGTCTTCGATCTCCGGGGAGACGAAGACCGAGGCGAAGGAGGTGTGCCTGCGCTTGTTCGCGTCGAACGGGGAGATGCGGACGAGCCGGTGGACCCCCATCTCCGCCTTCAGGTAGCCGTAGGGATGGTCCCCCTTGAGGAGGATCGTCGCGCTCTTGATTCCCGCCTCTTCGCCCTCCTGCCGATCGAGGAGCTCCACCTCGAACCCGTTCCGGTCGGCGAAGCGCGTGTACATCCTCAGGAGCATCTCCGCCCAGTCCTGGGACTCCGTCCCGCCGGCGCCACCATGGATGGTCAGGATCGCGTTGCGCTCGTCGTCGTCGCCCGAGAGCATCCGCTCCAGCTCGATCGCGTCGAGTTCCCGAAAGGCTTTTTCGACGTGGAGTTCGATCTCGGAAGACAGGGAGGCGTCTCCCGACTCGTCGTACAGGTCGAGGTAGGCCCTCAGGTCCTCAAGGGATCTCTCCAGGCGGATCCAGTCCGTCAGGAACGTCTCGAGGCCTTTCCGCTCCTTGAGGAGCGCTTCGGCGCTCTCGGGGGCATCCCAGAACCCCTCCCGGGCGGCGGCCGTCTCGAGCGCGGCCAGCCGGTTTTGCCTGGATTCTACTTCAAAGATAGCCCCGGAGCGCGCGGCAGCGCGAGTCAAGCGCGGCGAATTTTTCTTCCAGGAGTCCGGATGCCATCATCGCCTCTCAAAAGGATGCAAAGGATTAAAAAAGAGATTATAGTACAGGATATTGCGAAGATCCCACCAGTTTTCGCGTACACCGTCTCCCCCTTGCGCGGAAAGATCTCCCCGGTCACGACGCCCGACCGGAAAAGACCCAGGCTTGCGACCACCTCTCCCCGGGCGTCGACCAGGGCGCTGATCCCCGAATTGGCCGCGCGGACCATGGGCCGTCGGAACTCCACGCAGCGCATCCGTGCCATCGCGAGGTGCTGCCTCGGGGCAACCGTGTCTCCGAACCATGCGTCGTTCGTCACGTTCACCAGCCACTGCGCCCCCCCCAGAACGCTGTCCCGGATGATCCCGGGGAAGACGGCCTCGTAGCATACGGACGCCCCCGCAAGCCCTCCCCGGATGGAGAAAAGCGCGGGCCCCGTTCCGGAGGAGAAATCCTCCCCCCCCTCCGTCAACTTCTGTAGGAAGAACAGCACGGGCCGGAGGGGGATGTATTCGCCGAACGGGACCAGGTGACGCTTGTCGTAGCGGCCTTCCGGCACCCCCTTCCCGTCGAGGAGGAATACGCTGTTGTAATATTTACCCCCCTCCGAGGGGCTGAACCAGGGGGCCCCGAAAATGAGCGGGATCCCGTTCTCCGTCGCGATCCTGTCCACGTGCCGGCTCAACTCCCCTTCCCACCCGTAAAAGAAGGGTGCGGCGGTTTCCGGCCAGACGATCACGTCAACGCCCCTGGATACCGCCTCCCTGGAGAGGGCCTCGTAGATCTTCAGCGTCGCGCTCTGGTAGGCGGGGTCCCACTTGCGGGTCTGGTCGATCCCCCCCTGGGCGATGCCGACCCGCAACCCTCGACCCGGAGGGTTGACGCCCACCTGTCCCAGGCGGAGGAAGCCGTACAGAAGGAGAAAAACCAGGATGGAGGAAAGCCCGGCAATCGGAAGGATGGCGGCCCGTCGTTCGCCGTTCGCAAGGCTCTTTCCCGCCGCGTAGACGCACACGCCGGCCGTGGAGAGCAGGAAGCCGAGGCCGAAAACACCCGCCAGGTCGGCCGCCTGTACCAGGACGGTCCGCCCGGCGAGGCTGTACCCGAGGAGCATCCAGGGGGATCCCGTCAACAGGACGGACCGGGCGTACTCGAGGCCGGTCCAGACGACCGGGAAGGCCCACAGGCCCGCCGGGCCGAACCGGTCATGCAGCCGGAAGAGGAAATACCCCGCCGCGGAAATGTAGATCGCCATGTAGACGGACACCAGGAGGGCCGCCAGGCAACCCACCGGCCAGCCGAGCTTCCCGAGTACCGCGACGGTGTATGCGATCCAGTAGAACAGGAGCAGGTTCGCGGCCACGCCCGCCAGAAAACCCCGAAGGGCGGCACGACGGGGACTCCCCGCGGAGACGGAAAGGTGGATGAGGGGGGCCAGACAGAGGAAAGGGACCCCGGGGACGTCGTACCCCGGCATCCCCGCCGCGTAGATCGCCGCGAAGAGGAGCCCGACTCCCGATGCCGACGCGCCTGCCGGCAACCTCACCGGTTTCACCTCTCGAGGATGGACCGGTAGATCTCCATCTCCTCCTTGCGCATCCTCCGGGCGTCCGCGACGCCTCCTTCGTGGTCGCGCCCGTGGAGGTGGAGCAATCCGTGGACGATGAAAAAGAAAACCCGCTCCTCGGGCGACCCGGGCCAGCCCCGCGTCTGGCGCAGGCAGGTGGGCGCGGAAACCAGGATGTCGCCCGCGAGGCGGCCAGGCGGCGATTCGCCGGGCTCGTCCTCGGGGAAGGAAATGACGTTCGTCGTCCGGTGACGCCCCAGGAACACGCGGTTCCACCGCTCCATGTCCTCGTCCCCCACCACCAGGATCCGCACGTCCGCGGAGGCGGGAGCGATGCGCGTCAGCGCCCTCCCGACGAGCGCCCGCAGGCGGTCGCCCCGGAAAGGCGGGGGCCGGAGGTGCTGCCGGACGCTGACGCGCCGTACCGGGGACATTTCTGCTCCTTCATTTTCCGGGATGCGGGAGAGGAGTGTCCCCGCCCGGCGTCGGCGGCCCTTTCCCGCTCTCGGGGTAGTCGACCCGGGCGTGCAGGACCGCGGACAGGACCTTCCCGAAGGCCTGCCCGACCGAGTGAAGGTCGCGCAGCGTCATGTCGCACTCGTTGAGCTGCCCGTCGAGATAGGCGCGGTTCACGATCCGGGTGACCGTCTCCACGATCTCCTCGCTTGTCGGGCTCTTCAGGCTCCGGACGGCCGCCTCGACGGTGTCCGCCAGCATGATGATCGCCGCCTCCCGCGTCTTGGGGCGGGGGCCCGGGTAGCGGAAGGTCTCCTCGGACGCCCTGCGGTCCTGGATGAGCGGCTGCGCCTTGTCGAGAAAATAGTAGAGAAGGCTGGTCCCGTGGTGCTGGGCGATGATCTCCGCGATCCGGTCGCCCAGGCGGTACTCCTGCGCCAGCTTCACCCCTTCCTTGACGTGGGAGAGGATGACGACGCGGCTCATCCCCGGGGAGAGGACGTCGTGGACGTTCGCCCCTCCCGCCTGGTTCTCCGAGAAATACTGCGGCTTGCCGACCTTCCCGACGTCGTGGAAGAGCGCGGCGACCCGGCAAAGCAAGGGGTTCGCGTGGATGGAGGCGGCTCCCGCCTCGGCCAGGGTCCCGACCACCACGCTGTGGTGGAAGGTGCCGGGCGCCTCGAGCATCAGCCGCAGCAGCAGCGGGTGGCCCGTGCTCGCCAGCTCCATGAGGCGGATGTCGCTCGCGTATCCGAACCCGTACTCGGCCACGGGCAGGATGGCGAGGGCGATCGGCCCCGCGGCCAGGCCGTTGATCGCCGCGAAGAACCCCGCCCACCAGATCCCCGCGGCGCCGTTGAACGCCAGCTCCAGCGTGATCGCCCCGAGCGCGCAGACGGGCGCCGTCAACGCGCCCGCCAGGAGCATCCGGTACCGGTCCTGGATCCGCCCCGACCGCGCCGCCGCCGCCGTTCCTGAAATCAGGAGGAACAGCAGGGCCGGCCATCTCCCGAACGCCGCCGCCGCCGAGAGAACGGATGCGGCCACGGTGAAGAGGATCGCGACCTCGGAGTTGAGCAGGATCCGCACGATCATGGCGAACGCGGGGAGGGGGATCAGGTAGACGTAGAGCCGGGCGGGGATCGCCCGGTTCCAAGCCGACTCCGCCGGGAGAAGCTCCACCACCCACTTGGCCAGGAAAAAGAGAACGAGCGAGAGCGTGCACAGGAAGAGGAAATCCCTCGCGGCCAGGCGGACCTTCCGGACTTCCCGCCCCGCGAACCCGAACCACTCCGTGAGAAACAGCGCAACCGCCAGCGTGAGGGCGACCGCCCCGACGAAGGGGAAGATCTTCCCGAGACGCCCGGCCGCCCTGGGGAGAAGCTCCTCCCCCCACAGGTAGAAGAGGGCGACGAACACGGCGGCCGAGAAGAGCCCGATGGCGGCCTCCCGGAGGTACCGGCTCCTTTTCCCCTCCGCGACGTCCGGGAGGCGGTTGTTCCTAACCCCGTTTTTCATATCGCTCATAGGCCTTG
>CAYILU010000038.1:0-9728 GCA_964364235.1 uncultured bacterium
ACATCTCGACGACCCAGATCTATACCCACGTGACCCCGGAGCGGCTCCGGGAGGTTCACCGGAAGCACCACCCGAGGGGGTAGGACCCCCCCCGGGGGCGACTGAAAAAACCCGATTTTTTATTGCGAACCACACGCGATGGGGATATAAATAAGCCTTCCGGATACAGAATACAATCTTTGCATCGGCAAGCAAAATCCATAGAGAAAGGGAAGCGTCATGCGATTCCTGTCGAGCAGTGTGGGACGTAAGGTGCTGATGGCGGTGACCGGATTCTTCATGCTCTTCTTCGTCGCCGTGCACCTGTTGGGGAACTCCTCCATCTTCCTCGGCCCGGGGGCGCTCAACACGTACGCCGAGAAGCTGCACAGCCTGGGCCCGCTGGTCTGGATCTTCCGCGGCTTCATGTTCCTGATGCTCGCGGTCCATGTCTGGTTCGCCATACTGCTGACCCTGGAGAACAGCGCGGCGAACCCGTCGAAGTACGCCGTCAAGAAGAAGCTCAAGGCCACCTTCTCCGGCGAGACGATGATCTGGACGGGAGTCCTGCTCCTCTCCTTCCTCGTCTACCACCTCCTGCAGTTCACGGTCCGCGTCACGCCGGACATCCTGCCGGACGCGGTCGCCAACCGCCCGGGCGACGTCTACAAGATGGTGCTCGGCAGCTTCCGGATCACCACGATCTCCCTGGTATACGTGGCCGCCATGGTGACCCTGTTCCTCCACCTGAGCCACGGGATCCAGAGCCTCTTCCAGACCGTGGGGTGCAGCAACGACAAGACGCTTCCGAAGGTGACGATGGTCGGCAAACTGATCAGCGCGCTCTTCCTGGTGGGGTACAGCGCCATCCCGGTACTCATCCTCGCCGGCATTTTGACCAAATAGGGGGTTCACGGTGATACTCGATGGAAAATGTCCGACAGGACCGATCGAAAAGACGTGGGACAAGCACCGCTTCGACATGAAGCTGGTGAACCCGTCGAACAAGCGGAAGTACAAGATCCTCGTGGTCGGGACCGGCCTGGCCGGCGCCTCCGCCGCCGCATCCCTGGGTGAGCTGGGGTACAACGTGGAGGCGTTCTGCTACCAGGACAGCCCGCGCCGCGCCCACAGCATCGCCGCCCAGGGGGGGATCAACGCCGCCAAGAACTACCCGAACGACGGCGACAGCATCATGCGCCTCTACTATGACACCATCAAGGGGGGCGACTTCCGGTCCCGCGAGGCGGACGTGTGGCGTCTCGCCCAGGTGAGCAATGAGATCATCGACCAGTGCGTCGCCCAGGGCGTTCCCTTCGCAAGGGACTACGCCGGCTTCCTGGACAACCGTTCCTTCGGCGGCGCCCAGGTCTCTCGAACGTTCTACGCACGCGGGCAAACGGGGCAGCAACTGCTTCTTGGCGCCTACTCGGCCCTCTCCCGCCAGATCAAGCTGGGGACGGTGAAGCTGTTCCCCCGGACCGAGATGCTCGACCTGGTCCTCGTCGACGGGGAGGCGAAGGGGATCACGATCCGAAACCTCGTCAACGGCGAGATCCGGACCCACGTGGGAGATGCCGTGCTGCTGTGCACGGGCGGATACGCGAACGTGTTCAACCTCTCCACGAACGCCAGGGGATGCAGCGTCACCGCGATCTGGAAGGCTTACCGGAAAGGCGCCTTCTTCGCCAACCCCTGCTACACGCAGATCCACCCGACGTGCATCCCCCAGGCGGGCGACTACCAGTCGAAACTGACGCTCATGTCGGAGTCCCTCCGTAACGACGGCCGGATCTGGGTCCCCAAGAACCGGGGCGAGAAACGGGCCGCCAACGATATCCCCGAGGAGGACCGGGACTACTACCTCGAGCGGAAGTACCCGAGCTTCGGCAACCTCGCTCCCCGGGACATTTCATCGCGGGCCGCCAAGGAACAGTGCGACGACGGCCGCGGGGTCGGCCCCGGCGCGCGCGGCGTCTACCTAGACTTCAAGGAATCCATCGAGCGTCTCGGCGAGGACACGATCCGCGAGCGGTACGGCAACCTCTTCGAGATGTACGAGCGGATCACCGGGGAAAACGGCTACAAGGTGCCGATGCGCATCTACCCGGCCCCCCACTATGCGATGGGCGGCCTCTGGGTCGACTACAACCTGATGAGCAACGTCCCCGGGCTCTTCGTGCTGGGGGAGGCCAACTTTTCCGTCCACGGGGCGAACCGCCTCGGCGCCAGCGCCCTCATGCAGGGCCTTGCCGCCGGCTACTTCGTCATCCCCTACACGGTCGCCCATTACCTGGCGCAGACCAAGCCCGGGAAGATTACGGCGGACCACGCGGAGTGCAAGAAATCCATCGAGGACGTCAAGGGGTACAACAAGAAGCTCCTCTCCATCAACGGCAAGCGGACGGTCACCGAGTTCATGCGCGAGCTGGGCACCCTGATGTGGAACAACGTGGGGATGGGGCGGAGCAAGGAGAGCCTCTCCGAGGCCCTCGCGAAGGTACCGGGCATCCGGGAGGAGTTCTGGAAGAACGTCAAGGTGACCGGGTCCGGCTCGGATGTCAACCAGCAGCTCGAGAACGCCGGACGGACGGCGGACTTCATCGAGTTCGCCGACCTGCTCTGCCGCGACGCCCTGAACCGCGACGAATCGTGCGGTGCGCACTTCCGGGTGGAGCACCAGTTCGAGGACGGGGAAGCGAAGCGGGACGACGCGAACTTCACCTACGTGGCCGCCTGGGGATTCAAGGGCGACGGTGCCGCGCCCGAGCTCCACAAGGAGCCGCTCGAGTTCACCCTAATCAAACCTGCGGTAAGGAGCTATAAATAATGAGCGGACACAGCGAACATAATACGAAGACCCTCAAACTGATCGTCTGGCGACAGGCCGGCCCGGACAAACCCGGCCGCTTCGAGACCTACACCGCGAAAAACATCACCGACCACCACTCCTTCCTCGAGATGCTGGACGTGGTGAACGAGGACCTCATCAAGGAAGGGAAGGAGCCGATCGTCTTCGACCACGACTGCCGGGAGGGGATCTGCGGGGTCTGCTCGCAGGTCATCAACGGCGTCCCCCACGGCGGGCAGGAGCGGACCACCGTCTGCCAGCTCCACATGCGCAAGTTCAAGGACGGGGACACGATCTACATCGAGCCGTGGCGGGCCCGGGCGTTCCCCATCCTCAAGGACCTGATGGTGGACCGGGGCGCCCTCGACACGATCATCCAGGCGGGGGGGTACACCTCCGCCCACACCGGAGGGGCCCCCGACGCCGGCGCCATCCTCATCCCCAGGCCCGATGCCGAGTACTCGATGGACGCCGCCGAGTGCATCGGCTGCGGGGCCTGCGTGGCGGGCTGCCCGAACGGCTCCGCGATGCTCTTCACGGGGGCCAAGGTCTCCCAGTTCGCGGCCCTGCCGCAGGGGCAGGTGGAGGCGGCCGAGCGGGTCGCGAACATGCTCCAGGCGATGCAGGACTGCGGCTTCGGCAACTGCACGAACCACTACGAGTGCGAGGCGGCGTGCCCCAAGGGGATCAACGTGAAGTTCATCGCCCGGCTCAACAGGGAATACCTCAAGGCCCTGTTCAAGGGCAAGGCGGGATCGCACGTGTTCGCCGGGGAATGATCCGGCGACATCGGGTTTGACGGGAAGGGCAGGGACGGGACCGTCCCTGCCCTTTTCGGTCTACCGGGAACCCGGCTCCACCGGTCTTGTCCTCCCATCGATTCTTTGACGCCTTCCGCATAATTCCGCATACTTGGAGTCAAATGGACGTCATCACCACGCACGTCAACGCCGACTTCGACACCATCGCCTCGATGGTGGCCGCCCACAAGCTTTACCCCGACGCCGTGCTCGTGCTCCCCGGGTCGCAGGAGGAGTCCGTCAAGGGGTTCCTCCTCCAGTCGGCCTTTTATGCCATGGAGGTCCGCAAGGCCCGGGAGATCGATCTCTCCCGGGTGACGCGGGTGATTCTCGTCGACATCCGCAACTCCTCGCGGATCGGCGTCTTCCGGGACGTCGTGACCCGGCCGGGCGTGGACGTCCACATCTACGACCACCACCCGGACGAGGAGGCGGACATCAAGGGCAGCCTCGAGGTGATCCGGCCCGTCGGCTCGACGACGACGATATTGGTGGGGATCCTGAAAGACCGCGGGATCCCGATCACGCCGGACGAGGCCACGGTGATGATGCTGGGGATCTACGAGGACACCGGCTCGCTCATCTTCCCATCGACGACGGTCGCCGACTACGAGGCGGCCGCCCACCTCCTCTCCTGCGGGGCGAACCTGGGCGCGGTCTCCGACATCCTCGCCAGGGACCTCACCTCCGACCAGATCTCGCTCCTCTACGACCTCATCCAGGGGTCGCGTTCCTACACGATCCACGGCGTGGAAGTGGTGATCGCCGAGGCGCGGCGGGAGGAGTACGTGGGGGACCTGGCGGTCCTCGTCCACAAGCTGCGCGACATGGAGGCGGTCAACGTCCTGTTCGCCATCTGCCAGATGGGCGACCGGGTGGTGATCGTCGGGCGGAGCCGCAAGCACGATGTGGACGTGGGGGCGGTGATGCGGGAGTTCGGCGGGGGAGGCCACCCCTACGCCGCGTCGGCCAACATCAAGGACGCCACCATTTTCCAGGTCCGGGAGAGGATCTTCCGGGTCCTCACGGAGAAGGTGATCCAGCGACGCACGGCCGCCGACCTGATGGTGACCCCGGTTCGTTACGCCTCCGCCGAGAGCACGGTGACCGACGTCCATCACCTCATCACGAACTTCAGCCTCAACGCTGTCCCCATCCTGAGAGGTGAGGAGGTTGCGGGGATCATCACGAGACAAGTAGTAGAAAAAGCGGTATATCACGGACTTGGTGATGAAAAGGTAAGCGAATACATGAATTCCGATTTCGACACAGTGGAGCCGGGGGAGGGGATTGAGCGCGTCCAGGAGATCATCCTGAAGAAGAACCAGCGCCTGGTCCCCGTCGTCTCCGCCGGCCGCATCGCGGGGATCATCACCCGCACGGGCCTGCTGCGGTTCCTGCACGACGTGAGGGAAGTCCAGCCCCCCGATGCCGGGGAGGACATCCCGGCGGTCGGGTTCCTCTTCCGGCAGAAGAGCGTCGCCAACCTGATGCGGGAGCGGCTCCCCCATAACGTGATCGGCCTGCTCAAGTTGGCAGGGGCGGTCGCCGAACGGCTCGGGATGTCGGCGTACGTCGTGGGCGGGTTCGTGCGGGACCTCGTCATGCGGATCGACAACCTCGACGTGGACCTGGTGATCGAGGGGGACGGGATCGAGTTCGCCGAGGCGTTCTCCAGGGAGAACCCCTGCCGGGTCCGGCCGCACCACAAGTTTGGAACGGCGGTCCTCGTCTTCCCGGACGGCTTCAAGGTCGACGCCGCGACCGCGCGCGTGGAGTACTACCTGGAGCCGGCGGCCCTCCCCACCGTGGAGTACAGCAGCATCAAGCAGGACCTCTACCGGAGGGATTTCACGATCAACACCCTCGCGGTGCGGCTGAACCCCCAGGTGTTCGGCGAGCTGATCGATTTCTACGCCGCCCAGCGCGACATCAAGGAGCGGGTGATCCGCGTCCTGCACTCGCTCTCCTTCGTGGAGGACCCCTCCCGGATTCTGCGGGCCACGCGGTTCGAGCGGCGGTTCGGGTTCATCATCGGCCGGCACACGATGAACCTCATCCGGAACGCCGTCCGGCTGGACCTGATCGCGAGGCTCCCCAAGCCCCGACTCTTCGGGGAGCTTGGGCTGATCCTCAAGGAGGACGACCCCGTCGCGATCCTGCGTCGGCTCTCGGAGTTCAACATCGGCCCGTCGATCCACCCCAAGATCACCCTTGACCGGAAACAGTTCGACCTCCTGGAGGGGACCGCCGAGATCCTCGTCTGGTTCTCCCTTCTGTTCCTAGAGGAGAAGGTGGAGAAGGCGGGGGTGCTCTTCCTCGCGCTGCTGGACCCGCTGGCGCCGGAGGAGGCGGGCGCGTTCGCGGCGGAGCTGGGGGTGGGGCGCAGGTTGAGGGAGTGGGTCCGGATCGCGAAGTTCGAGGCGGACGGCCTGCTGAACAAGCTCCTGGGGAGCCGGGTCGTCTCCCGGAAGTTCATCCACGACTGCCTGAGCCCGCTCCCCAACGAGGTCATTCTCCACATGATGGCCCGGTCGAAGCACCCCGACATCAAGCGGTACATCTCCCTCTACTTCACCCAGCTCAAGAACGTGCGGCCGCTGGTCAAGGGGAAGGACCTCTTGGACCAGGGCTACCCGCCGGGGCCCGGCTACAAGCAGATATTCGACGAGCTCCTCGAGCGGAAGTTCGCCGGGGAGTTGCGCACCAAGGCCGCCGAGATGTCCTTCGTCCTCACCCGCTTCCCGCGATAACCTGATAGAATGTGACATTTTTAACGAGGGGACGTTTTTGGCCGACATCCAGGGCTTCCTGCAACAGCTTTCCATCAACGCGATCCCGCTACTGCTCGCGATCACCTTTCACGAGGCGGCGCACGGCTGGGTGGCGAACAAGAAGGGGGACCCCACCGCCAAGATGCTGGGGCGGGTGACCCTGAACCCCATTGCGCACATCGACCTTTTCGGGACGGTCCTCCTCCCCCTGATGCTCATCTTCATGCGGAGCCCGTTCCTGTTCGGGTACGCCAAGCCGGTGCCCGTCAACTTCCGGCTCCTCCGGGACCAGAGGCGCGACCCGGTCTACGTCGCAGCCGCGGGGGTGGTGACGAACCTCGCGCTGGCCGCGGCCTCGGGCATTTTGTTCCGGATGATCGGCCTCCTGGACCACGAAACCTTCCTGAAGATCTCGGGCTTCGGGAAGGCCGCGACGGCGGACGGGACGCTGCAGATGGTGCTCATCCCGGTCGCGCTGATGTGCGTGGCGTCGGTCAAGTGGAACGTCCTTCTGGCGATCTTCAACCTTATCCCGGTCCCCCCGCTGGACGGAGGCCGGATCGCCGTGGGGCTCCTCCCGTACGGCCCATCCCGGGCCCTGGCCTCGGTCGAGCGGTACGGGATGCTCATCCTGATCATGATCTTCGTCTTCGACCCGTTTGGTATAATCTGGCGGGTCCTGAATCCGGTCATCCACCTGCTGACCATGCTGTTCCTGGGCGGATAACCCTCCTCGAGGAGGATTCGAATTGCGCAAGCGGATCTTGAGCGGCATGCGGCCTAGCGGCAAGCTGCACCTGGGGCACTACCTCGGGGTGCTGGTGAACTGGAAGAAGCTCCAGGAGGAGAACGAGAGTTTCTACTTCGTCGCCGACTGGCACGCGCTCACCACGGAATACGAGCGGACGGACGTCATCAACGAGAGCATCGACGACATGGTCATCGACTGGCTCGCCGCCGGCATCGACCCGGGGAAGGCCACGCTCTTCATCCAGAGCCACGTCCCCCAGCACGCCGAGCTGCACCTGATGCTGTCGATGATCACGCCGCTTTCCTGGCTGGAGCGGAACCCGACCTACAAGGAGCAGCTGCGCGAGCAGACCACCCGGGACCTGAGCACCTACGGCTTCCTGGGGTACCCGGTCCTTCAGGCGGCCGACATCCTGATGTACGACGCGGCTCTGGTGCCCGTCGGGATCGATCAGGTCCCGCACCTGGAGCTCTCCCGGGAGATCGCGCGGCGGTTCAACTTCCTCTACAAGGAGGTCTTCGCCATTCCGCAGGCGTACCTCACCGAGACGCCGAAGATCCTGGGGACCGACACCCGGAAGATGAGCAAGACCTACGGGAACGCGATCCTCCTCTCCGACACGGCCGCGGAGGTCTGGGCGAAGGTGAAGCCGATGGTGACCGATCCCGCCCGGGAGCGCCGCACCGACCCCGGCAACCCGGAGATCTGCAACGTCTTCGCCTACCACAAGATCTTCTCGGAGGAGGAGACGGTGAAGAGGGTCGACACCGGCTGCCGGACCGCGGGGATCGGCTGCATCGAGTGCAAGAAGTGGATGTACGAGAACATGGAGAAGGTCCTTGCCCCCATCCGCGAGAAGCGCAAGGAGATCGTGGAGAGCGGGGTGTCGGTACGCGGGATCCTGGCGGAGGGAACGGCGAGGGCGCGCGAGATCGCGGGAAATAAGATGCGGGAGGTACGCGACGCTGTCCGGATCTGACGCGCAAAACGGCGGGCCCGGCATCCCGGTCAAGCTGGAGGCGTTCGAGGGTCCGCTCGACCTCCTCCTGCACCTCATCCGGGAGAACAAGCTCGACATCCACGACATCCCGATCTCCCGTATCACGGAGCAGTACCTGGCCTACATCGACGCGATGAAGGCGCTGAACCTGGACCTCGCGGGGGAGTTCCTCGTGATGGCCGCGACCCTCCTCTACATCAAGTCGAAGGCCCTGCTCCCGCGGACCGACGAGGAGCTGGAGCCGGAGGAGGACCCGGAGATCATGCGGGCCGAGCTCTCCCGGCGGCTCGTCGAGTACCGGAAGTTCAAGGAGGCCGCGGCCCGGCTGGCCGACCGCCCGATCCTGGGCCGGGACGTCTTCGCGCGGGACTTTTTGGGCGAGGAGATCCCGCAGGGCGACCTGGAGATCACCGAGCTGTCGCTGGCCGACCTCATCACCGCTTTCAAGGACGTCCTGGCGCGGATCCCGCAGGAGGAGGCCCACCAGGTGTTCGTGGACCGGCTCACGATCGCCGACGCGATCGCCTTCCTCCTGGACCGAATCAAGGAGGACGGCTCGATCCGGTTCGACCGCCTCATAGAGGAGTTCAGGACGAGGAACGAGATCATCTCGTTTTTTCTCGGCATCCTGGAGCTGGTCCGGCTCCGGACGGTCAAGGTCTACCAGGCCAACGCGATGGGGCTGATCACGATCGTCCCATCCGTACGCGAGGGGGAAAATGGAAGAGCAGACGAAGAACCCGACGTCGAGTGACACGGCCCCGGGAGGGGAGGCGCCAAGGGAGGAGGTCGACCTTAAACGAGCAGCCTCGGTCCTCGAGAGCCTCCTGCTCGTCTCGGACAGCCCCCTTTCCTTAGAGCGGATCGGCCAGCTGCTGGGGGGGCTTCCGAAAGAACCCGTGCGCGAGGTGGTCCGCAGCCTCCAGGCGAAGTACCCATCCGAAACCTCCGGCGTCCTTGTGGAGGAGGTGGCCAAGGGGGTCCAGTTCCGCACCAACCCCGCGAACCAGGAGTACGTGCGCCGGCTGTTCGACATCAAGCCCCCGCGCTTCTCGCGCGCGGCGCTGGAGACGCTGTCCATCATCGCCTACAAGCAACCGGTGACGCGCCTGGAGATCGAGCAGATCCGCGGTGTGGACTGCGCCGGGCCTCTCAAAACCCTGATGGAGCGGCGCCTGGTCAAGGTCGTCGGCAAGAAGGACGTGATCGGGAGGCCCTTCCTCTTCGGGACCTCGCGGGAGTTCATGGAGGTGTTCGGCCTGGCCAGCCTCTCCGACCTCCCCTCGATGCGCGACATCGAGGATTTCATGGCGGCGGCCACCGGCGTCGTCGTGCCGGACTCCCCGGGGGAGGAGTCCGCCTGTTCCGGAATCTCCGAGCTCGCGGCCAGCCTGGAGGCGGCGGAGCACGAGCACCCGATCGTGATGGCCGAGCCCGGGCTCCCCGAAGGGGTCTCCGACGACGTGCTCTCCGAGGCGGCCTCCCGGGAGGAGAACGGGGAGCCGGATGCTTAGCCCTCATTTCTCACCAGCCTCCTGCTGCTGCGGCGGATACGGGCATGTCTACTGCGTTG
>CAYILU010000039.1:0-5396 GCA_964364235.1 uncultured bacterium
CCTGCTGGAAGTTCTCGAGGATGGCGACGACCGTGCGGCCCGCGGCGAGCCCGGAGCCGTTCAGGGTGTGCGCAAGCCGGGTCTTGCCCGACGCCCCGTCCCTGAAGCGGATCTTCGCCCGCCGCGCCTGGAAGTCGGTGAAGTTGCTGCAGGAGGAGATCTCCCGGTACCGGTTCTGGGACGGGACCCACACCTCGATGTCGTAGGTCTTGGCGGAGGAGAACCCCATGTCCCCCGTGCACAGCGTGACGACCCGGTAGGGCAGGCCGAGCTTTTTGAGAATGTCCTCCGCGTCGGCGGTGAGGGACTCAAGCTCCGCCGGCGAATCCTCCGGGCGGCAGACCTTGACCAGCTCCACCTTGTTGAACTGGTGCTGCCGGATCATCCCGCGGACGTCCTTTCCATACGAACCCGCCTCCGCCCGGAAGCAGGGGGTGTACGCCGTCATCTTGAGCGGAAGCTGTTCGCCGGGCAGAATCTCGTCCCGGACGATGTTCGTCACCGGAACCTCGGCGGTAGGGACGAGGTAGTAGTCGGTCCCCGCCACCTTGAAGAGGTCCTCCTCGAACTTCGGCAGCTGCCCCGTGCCGAAGAAGGAGGCGGAGTTCGCCATGAAGGGGGGGAGCACCTCCAGGTAGCCGTGCTCCCGGGTGTGGACG
Organism: uncultured bacterium; assembly: GCA_964364235.1. Taxonomy (GTDB): domain Bacteria; phylum Desulfobacterota; class Deferrimicrobia; order Deferrimicrobiales; family Deferrimicrobiaceae; genus JAKALO01. The sequence continues at coordinate 660 of CAYILU010000039.1, forward strand.
TCGAGCATGAAGTTGATGAGTGCCCGTTCCAGCAGCGCACCGGCCCCCTTGCTCAGGCAGAACCGCGCGCCGGCGATCTTCGCCGCCCGCTCGAAGTCGAGGATGTCCAGGTCGGCTCCGATGTCCACGTGGTCGCGGACCGAAAAGGAGAACGACGGGGGCGTCCCCCAGGTCCGGACGGTCGGGTTGTCCTCCTCCCCCGCCCCCTCCGGGACCGACGGGTCGGGGATGTTGGGTATGTTCAGCAGCACCCCCTCCATCTGCCGCTCCAGCTCCGGCAGCCCGGCCTCCATCTCCTTGATCCGGGCCCCCACCTCCTTCATCTTCTCCATGAGTGAGGAGGCGTCTTTTTTCTCCCGCCGCAGCCGGCCGATCTCCTCGGAGGCCGCGTTCCGCTCCGCGCGCAGCACCTCCCCTTTCGCCAGGAGCTCCCTCCGTTTCCGGTCGAGCTCGACGAACCCTCCCAGCGGGACCGGCAACCGCCGCCTGCGTAGCGCCTCCTCGACCACGGGGATGTTCTCCCGGACGAACTTCGCGTCTAGCATGGCAGCCGTTCCCGTTTCATCGGCCGGAACCCCGCGTCCCGGACCGTTGCGACGATCTCCTCCTCCGACATCCGGAAGGCGACCCCCGCGGAGGCGACGACGTTTTCCTCGATCATCGTGCTCCCGAAGTCGTTCGCCCCGAAAAACAGGCCCAGCTGGGCCACCTTCGCCCCCATGGTCACCCACGACACCTGCACCGTCCGGATGTTCGGGAGCAGGATCCGGGACACGGACAGGACCCGCAGGTACCCCACCGCGTGGCCGAGCCCCGCCGCCGTTTCCTCCCCAAACCGTGGATCGCGGGAAAGGGCTGTGTTACCCGACTGGAAGGTCCACGGGATGAAGGAGGCGAACCCCCCGGTCTCGTCCTGGAGGTCCCGGAGGCGGACCAGGTGCCTCGCGATCGATTCCGGGGTCTCGACGCTGCCGAACATCATCGTCGCGGAGGTGCGCAAACCTTGCCGGTGCGCCTCCCGCATCACGGCGGCCCACTGCTCCCAGCCGATCTTCCGCGGGCTGATCCTTTCGCGGACCGGGTCGTCCAAAATCTCCGCCCCGCCGCCGGGAATCGATTCCAGGCCGGCATCGACCAGCCGGGCGATGGCCTCCCCGACTGGAATCCCCGACCGGGTCGCAAAGTGCCAGACCTCGGGCGGAGAGAAGCCGTGGAGCCGGATCGGGTGCCGCTTCACCGCGCGGACGAGACGCTCCGCCTCCTCGATTCCCCAGTCGGGGTGCAGCCCCCCCTGGAGGAGCACCTGCGTCCCCCCGAGCGCCAGCGTCTCCTCGATCTTCCGGGAGAGATCCTCCCCGGAGAGGACGTAGGCGTCGGGTGCGCCTTTCTCCCGGAAGAAGGCGCAGAAGGAGCAGCCGCACGCACAGATATTGGTGTAGTTGATGTTCCGGTCCACGATGTAGGTGACGACGCCGTCCGGGTGCAGCCTTCGCCGAACGTCGTCCGCGGCCCGCCCGAGTGAAAACAGCGGCGCCTCCCGGAGCAGGAGTGCGGTCTCCCCGACGGAAAGCTTTCCCGTGCCCGCCCGTAGGAGGGTTTCCTCCCACGCTCCTCCGGCGGCCCGGAGATCTTCTCGCGCCGCGCCCCTCGCCATCAGGCCGGCGCCTCCGGCCACTCCCGCACAACGTTGTAGAGCGTGTCTCGCTCGACCGGCACCCTTCCCGCCTGCCGGATCATCGTCACCAGTTCGGATACGGTCATCTCCTGGCCGGCCTGTGCCCCGGCGGCGTGCGTGATCTTCTCCTCGACCACCGTCCCGTCGATGTCGTTCACGCCGAAATGGAGGGAGATCTGGGCCAGCTTGGGGCCCACCATGATCCAGAACGATTTGACGTGCGCGAAGTTGTCGAGGTAGAGCCTCCCCACCGCGAGCGCCTGCAGGTCCGTAAGCCCCGTCGTGTACCCTTTGGATATCTGCGTGTTCTTCGGGTGGAACGCCAGCGGGATGAACGACTGGAACCCTCCGGTCCGGTCCTGCAGCTCCCGCAGCCGCCGCATGTGGTCCACGCGCGACTCCACCGTTTCCTCGTGCCCGTACAGCATCGTCGCGTTGCTGCGCAGCCCTGCGGCGTGCACGGCCTCCATCACATCGAGCCACCGGTCGCCGGAGATCTTCTCCGGGCAGATCCGGTCCCGGATTTCCGGTGCGAAGATCTCCGCCCCTCCCCCGGGCAGACTCCCCAGGCCCGCCTCCTTCATTTGCCGGATGACCTCGGAAAGCGGCAGCCCGGTGATCTTCGAGAAGTAGTCGATCTCCACGGCGGTGAACGCCTGGATGTGCATCGACGGGAACCGTTCCCGCAGTGTCCGCAGCATCAGCAGGTAGAAGTCGAACGGCAGGTCGGGGTGCAGCCCCCCGACGATGTGGAGCTCGGTCGCCTTCTGCTCGCTCGCCTCCTCCGCGCGGCGCAGGATATCGTCCATCGTCATCGTGTAGGCGAGGGGCTCCCCCTTGGTCTTGCTGAACGCGCAGAACCGGCACCGGTTGACGCAGATGTTGGTGGGGTTGATGTGCCGGTTGACGATGAAGTAGACGCGGTCGCCGTTCCTCCGCCGGTTGGCGAAGTCCGCCATTTCCCCGACGGAGAGGATGTCACGCGTCCGGAACAGCGCCAGCGCGTCCTCCTCCGTGAGCCGATGCCCCGCGTGTACCTTGTCAAAGATGGTTTTTAACTCCGCCTCCTTCGCCTCCGCCTTTGCGCATCTGCTCGAGGATCCGCTCCTCCGCCCCGGTCTCCCGCGGGACGCGCGGGAGGAAGATGGAGAAGGTTACCCCCTTCCCCTCCCGGTTGTCCAGCTGGATCGTCCCGCCGTGCTTCTCCACGATCGTGTGGACGATGGGAAGCCCCAGGCCGGTCCCCTTCGCCTTGGTGGTGAAGAAGGGGTTGAAGATATTATGGACCACGTCGTGGGGTATCCCGCCGCCCGTGTCACCGATGAGGAAGACCACGCCGTCCCCCTCCTCCGGCGTGGCGGGACGCGTGGCAATGGTGAGCTTCCCCCCGCTCTCCATCGCCTGGATCGAGTTGGAGACCAGGTTCCACAGGAGCTGCCGGATCTGGTCCGGGTCAGCCGATATGATGGGGTTCTCGGCCGAAAGGTCGAGGTCCGTCAGGATTCTCGCCTCCTCCAGTTCCTCCCGGGACATCGACAGGATTTCGCGTATCTCGTCGTTGAGGTCCATGCGCCTTGGGGCGGGCACCACCTCCCGGGAGAAGTAGAGGGTCTGCTGGACGATCCGCTCCAGCCGCTTGACCTCCTTGAGGATGATCCGGTTGTACTTCGCCGCGGTCTGGGCGTCGAGGTCCTCCCCCGGCCCCTTCCGGGCCAGCCGCGCGGCGAAGCCGCCGATGACGGTCAGCGGGTTCTTGATCTCGTGGGCGATCTTGGCCGCCATCTCGCCGAGCGCCGCGAGCTTCTCGCTCTGCACGAGCCGCCCCTGGGTCGCACGCAGGTTGCCCAGGGCGCTCTCGAGGCTTTCGTACAGCCGCGCGTTCTCCATCGCCAGGCAGGCCTCGGAAGCGAACATCGTGAGGACCCGGATGTCCTCGTCCGTGATCTCACGCTCGCGGAAGTGGTTGTCCACGTAGATGGCCCCCCGCGCCTCTCCCTTGAAGACGAGCGGAACCGCCGCGAAGGTTTTCGGGTGGCTCCCGCAGAACCACCCCGCCGCGGGGGGTGCGTCCATTCCGCACCCCGACTGGGTCCGGACCGGTCTCTTCTCCAGCACGGCCTTTGCGATAAGGCACCCGGAGACCTCCAGGATAACGCCGAACTGCTCGACGTCCGGCCAAAAAAGCCTCCGGAACTCCTCCCCCACCGTCGCCGGATCGCCGTTCTCCGCCGCTTCTCCGGCGGCTTCGTCGGCCCGCCGCGCGTCCTTTCGGTCTCTCGGTCCCATCCCCATGCGGCCGGTCAGCATGCGGCCGTCCTCCGAGAGGAGGAACAGGATCGCCCTGCTGAAGTTCAGCCCCTGGGAGGACGTGAGGGAGTACAGCATGATATTGAGCAGCCGTTCCGTCTTCACGGTCGACATCAGCGCACCCGCCAGGTCGTAGAGCGTGGAAAGCTGCTGGACCTTGACCTGGTTCGCCTGGGCCAGTGCTTGCGCCTCGAGGTACATCGTGGAGTTCTCGATCATGTTGGCGAGCTGGCTGCAGACGGTCTGCATCAGGTTCACCACCTCCATGTCGAAGGCGGTGGTGGAGGAGCTGGAATAGTAGCTGATGACGCCAAGCGATTTCCCCTTGGAGACGATCGGGAGGCCGAGGAAGGACGCGATCCCCTGCCGGGAAAGGGGGACGAACATCGGCGAGTCCTCCGGGCCGTTGATGAGCAGGGGGCGCTTCTCCCGGAAGATCTGGTTGGCCAGGAGCTTTCCGTGGGCGCGAAGCTCGCGGCGCAGGCCCGGGCGGGAATACCCCTCGTCGATCATCACCTTGAGGGTGCCGCGGTTCTCCCCGGCGAGCCGGACCGTGCAGCCGTCCGCCTGGAGGAGTCGGAGCGTGGTCTTCGCCACGTAGGCCAGGATGTCCCGCACGTGGAACGTGGACGTGATTGCGCGGCCGATCTCGTTGAGCGTGATCAGTTCCGAGACCCGCTTCCGCGCATCGTGGGAGAGACGGCTGTTGCGGATCGCCCCCGCGACCTCGGTGGCGATCCCGCGCAGCAGCTGGA
>CAYILU010000039.1:5496-9710 GCA_964364235.1 uncultured bacterium
GGAGAAGGTCCTCCCCGCGGTGCTCGCGCCGGTAAATGCAGACGCGGTCCGCGCCGGTCTCGCGCGACAGGAAGTCGCAGATGTACTTGAGCCGGTTCTCGATCAGGATGTTCGAGTTGGAGATCTCGACGACCCGCGAGAGGAGGGCGAACCGCTTGTCCGGGGGGATGTCCATCGGGACGGATTTCTCAGGCCTGCCGGCCCCTCTTCCGAAGCGCTTTCTCGTACAGGGCCACGTACTCCCTCGCCGAGGGCCCCCAGGAGAAGTCCTTCTCCATCCCCCTCCTGGCGATCCCGTCCCACCGGGGCCGGTCGTCGAAGGCGGCGAGGGCCCGCGACACGGCGTCTTTCAGCTCGGCCGCGTTGTAGCCCGTGAACTTGAACCCCGTGCCGCCGGCCGGGTCCTCGTCGGCGTCGATCACCGTGTCGGCGAGCCCCCCCGTGTGGCGCACGATCGGCACGGTCCCGTACTTGAGGCTGTAGATCTGGTTCAGGCCGCAAGGCTCGTATCGCGACGGCATCAGGTAGATGTCGGAGCCCGCCTCGATCTTGTGGGCCAGCCGGTTGTCGTAGGCCACCCGGACGGAGAACCTGTCCGGGTACTTCCGGCCCAGCATCGCCATCGCCTCCTCGTAGGTCCGCTCGCCGGATCCGAGGATGACGACCCGCACCCGCCGGCCCGCCAGCCACTCCCCGATCTCCACGAGGAGGTCCAGCCCCTTCTGCGCCGTGAGGCGGCCGACCATGCCGATCACCGGATCCTCCACCGGGCCCGTCCAGCCGAACTCCGCGAGGAGGTCGGCCCTGCACTCTTTCTTTCCGGAGAGGTCCTCCCTGGAGAACCGGGCGGCGATCAGGCGGTCCGTTGCGGGGTTCCACTCGTCGTCGTCGATCCCGTTGATGATCCCGTACAGGTCCTCCCGACGCTCGTAGAGCACGCCGTCGAGCCCGTGCCCGTACTCGGGGGTCTGGATCTCGCGGCTGTAGGTGGGGCTCACGGTGGACAGGATGTCGGCGAACACGAGCCCCGCCTTCATCAGGTTGAGCTTCCCGAAGAATTCCAGCCCCTGCGGGTTGAACAGGTCCCAGCCGAGTCCCGTCAGGGGGAGGTCGTGGTTCCAGAACAGGCCCTGGTACCCCAGGTTGTGGATCGTGAAGACGGTCGCCGCGTCCCGGATCGTATCCTCGTGGGAATAGAGCGTCTTCCCGTAGGCGGGGAGGAGCGCGGATTGCCAGTCGTTGCTGTGCAGGACGTCGTACCTTCGCCCCGTGCGCCCCAGCCACTCCATGATCGCCCGGCAGAAGAACGTGAAGCGCTCGCAGTTGTCGGCGTACTCCCCGTCCTTGGTGCCATAGAGGAACTCCCGGTCGAAATACCGTTCGTTCCGGACCAGGAACGCGCGCACGCCGCCGCCCGCGTCGGTTTCCTCGACCGTGCCGACCTCCTCCCTGTGCCCGAGGGGGACCCGGACGGAAGGCCCCGCCTGCGTAAGCGGAAAGCGGTTCCGGTCAACGGCCCGGTACAGGGGGAGGACGCAGTCGGCCTCGACGCCGGCGCGCCGGAGCGCCCTGGAAAGCGACCCCGTGACATCCGCCAAGCCGCCGGTCTTCGCGAACGGCACGATTTCGGAGGCCACGATCAATATCTTCATGGATGCCTCGCTTCCCCCCTTATTCGGGCAGTTCGCGCAAGTACTTCGCCGATTCCTCCGGCGGGGTCGGGTTGATGTAGAATCCCGATCCCCATTCGAACCCCGCCACCTTGGTCAGCTTGGGCATGATCTCGATGTGCCAGTGATAGAAATCCCCGGCGCCTTCCTGGAACGCGGCGCTGTGAATGATGAAATTGAAGGGGGGGTTCTCGAGGGCCAGGTTGAGCCTGCGCAGCGTGCGCCGGAAGATGGCCGCGAGCGAGCGCGCCTGGTCCTGTTCTATCATCTCGTAGGCGCACTGGTGGCGCTTCGGGATGATCCACGTTTCGAAGGGGAATCGCGGGGCGTAGGGGGCGCAGGCGAGAAACTCCCCGCTCTCCTCGACGATGCGGACCTTCTGTTCCATCTCCTGGACGATGATGTCGCAGAAAAGGCAGCGGTCCCGGAAGCGGAAGTAGTCGCGGCACGCGGTCATCTCCTCGATCACCCGCTTGGGGACGACGGGGAGGGCGATGAGCTGGGAGTGGCTGTGGGAAAGCGACGCGCCGGCCGCGGAACCGTGGTTCTTGAAGACCATGACCGACTTGAAGCGCCGGTCCTTCTTGAGGTCCAGGATCCGCTCCCGGTATGCACAGAGCACGTCCTCGAACTGCTTGTCGGGAAGGTCGAAGAGGTCGATGTCGTGCCGGTCGGTCTCGATCACGACCTCGTGCGCCCCCACCCCGTTCATCCGGTCGTAGACGCCGTCGCCCGCCTTCCCGAGGTCCCCCTCGATGCGCAGGGCCGGGAACTTGTTGGGGACGACCCGGAGCGTCCACCCCGCCTCGTTGGCGGTACCGACCCCCCGGTAGGCTAAGATCTCGGGAGGTGTCATCCGCTCGCTTCCCGGGCACAGGGGGCACATCCCCTCCCTGCGGGCCGGCGGCTCCGGCGGAAACTCGTGGGGCCGCTTCGCGCGCTCGGTGGAGATGATGACCCACCGGCCCACGACGGGGTCTTTTCGCAATTCCGTCATCAATCCTCCGAGGGAACGCGGAAGGTGTCGTTCGGGCCTATTTCAGCTCTTCCTCTTCGGCGACGGTCTTGCAGTCGATGCACATCGTGGTCATCGGCCGCGCGATCAGCCGTTTCTCCTCGATCTCGCCGCCGCACCCCTCGCAGATCCCGAAGATCCCGCTGTCGATCCGCTTGATCGCTTCCTTGACCTTCGCCAGGAGCTTTCGCTCCCGGTCCCGTATCCGAAGGGTGAAGTTCCGGTTCGATTCCAGGAGGGCGCGGTCCGTGGGATCGGGAAAATTCTCCTCCAGGACGGCCGTCATGTCGGAGACGGTCTTACCCGCGCCGGCCAGCAGTTCATCCATGTGGTGCTGGAGCTCTTCCCTGCATTTTTCCAGGACCCTTCGGTCCATCGCTTGCCCCCGAGGCAAAGGCTATACCGAGAGTATAATCTATCCTTTTTCGGGGGAGGGTGCAAAAGCAAGTCTACCGGAGGAGGAACCGCACCGGGACCTCGAACCACCCGGGAATCGAAGGCAGGGGAGCGGCCCGAACCACCCCGGTGCGCGCGGCCTCGTCGAGGACCCTGGCGCCGCTGCTGCGGGCGACGCGGACCTCCTTCGGAATCCCCCCCTCCCCGACCCGGATGCGCAGGAGCACCACCCCTTCCTGTCCCCTCCGTACCGCCTCTTCGGGGTAGACGATCCGCGACTCGATCCGGTCCCGCAGGAGACGGACGGCCCCCTGCTCCACCCCTCCGGCTCCTCCGCCCGCGGCGGCGGGCAGAAGCGCGGAGAGAGTTCTCCCGGCCGGTGTGCCGGCCTGCGGCAGGGACCGTTCTCCCCCGGTTTTCCCCGCTGTCCCGCCGACCGTCGGCCCGTCCCCCGCGGTTCCCGCTTTCCCACGCTTGTCGACAGGCACGGGGCCGGGCGCCTCCCTGCCCGGTGAAAGGGCAATCCCCGGGGGGGGGCGCACCGGGGAAACGGGGGCGGCAGGAACCGGTCCCTCCGCGATAGCCGCGGGGACCACGGGGGGGGAAATGCCCGCCGCCGAAGCCGACGGCGTGGAAACCAACGTGCCGGGTGTCGGCGGAAGGACCCGGTCCGCCGACGGGGGGACTCCCGGCGCACGCGGGTCATCCCCCCCGAAGGCGGCAACGGGCTTTCCTCCCGCGGAAGTCGCCGCCGAACCCGCTTCGACGAGAAGGACCTCCACGACCCCGGCAAGGGGACGGGCCGGCGACGCGCGTATCAACAGGATGCCGCACGCCAGCGCCAGGACGTGCCCGGCCGCCGAACCGACGAGCGGCCACCCGATTCCCGCGAAGCGTCCTCCTGCTTTCATGCCGGTTTGCGCCATCGTCTCCATACCCGTCAGATGGGTGCCGTCACTGTCATAGTTTCACCTCTGCCCCCAGGAGGAAGTTGAATCCCGGCGCGGGGAAACCTCTGCGTTCTTCATATCGCCTGTCCAGGAGGTTCTGGATCTTGCCGGTCAGGGCGATCTCCCGGAATTCGGCGGAAGGAACCTCCCACCGGTATTTCGCGAAGGTGTCCACCCGCGCAT
>CAYILU010000040.1:0-3141 GCA_964364235.1 uncultured bacterium
ACCTTACGGAGTCGAGAGGGGTAAATTTACCCACTCGTTTCCACGAAGAGCCAAAAGTTTAAGAACGTCCCCGGACTTTAGTAAATGGATTCGAGGACGGCGACCCTACCACCGGGCGATCCCCGCTCCATGCCCTGCGTCAACCGGGCCTTTTTCCTGTGGAGCGTTCCCCCCTCATTCGATTATAGTCTCAAGGATGCCCCATTCCGTTCGGAAACAGATGGGCCGGGCGGCGGCCCTCATGATGGCGTCCGTACTCTTAAGCCGCATCCTGGGGTACGCGCGCGACGCGGTCATCGCCTACCAGCACGGGGCGACCCCCGAGACCGACGCCTACTTCGTCGCCTTCACGATCCCCGATTTCCTCAACTACCTCCTGGCCGGCGGCTCCCTCTCGATCACCTTCATCCCGATCTTCTCCCGGTACCTCGCGGAGGGGAAGGAGGAGGACGGCTACCGCTCCTTCTCGACGATCGCCACCATCATGGGCGTCGGGATGATCTTCTTCATCATCCTCGGGGAGTTCCTCGCCGAGCGGCTGATCCCCCTGATCGCCCCCGGCTTCCCCCCCGACCAGGTCGCGATCGCAGCGAAGCTCACGCGGATCGTCCTCCCCGCGCAGATCTTTTTCTACCTCGGCGGGTTGCTGATGGCGATCCAGTACTCCCGGAACCAGTTCCTGCTGCCCGCCGTCGCCCCGCTGATCTACAACGCCGGGATCATCGCCGGGGGGATCGTCCTGGGGCCGGCCCTCGGGATGGCCGGATTCGCGTGGGGGGTCCTCATCGGCTCGTTCCTGGGAAACTTCGCCGTGCAGGTCTACGGCGCGCGACGGTCGGGCCTGAAGTTTTTCCCGCGGATCGATTTCGGCAACCCCGGCTTTCGCGACTTCGTCCGGCTGTCGATCCCGATCATGTTAGGCTTCTCCCTCGTGGTCGTCGACGAGTGGATGACCCGCATCTTCGGCTCGTTCCTGCTCGCCGGCGCGATCACCTGGCTCAACAACGCCCGCCGCCTGATGCAGGTGCCGATCGGCGTCTTCGGACAGGCCTCCGGCGCGGCCTCCTACCCCTTTCTTTCGGCACAGGCGGCCCGCGGGGAAAAGGAGGCCATGTGGGAGACGCTCTCCACGACGCTTCGGTGGGTCTTCTTCGTCTCCTGCGCGGCGGCCGCGGTCATCGGCGTCCTGTCCCGGGAGGTCGTGCTGGCCGTGTTCAAGCGCGGCGCGTTCACCATCGACGACACCCTGTGGACCGCCTCCGCCCTCTCCGCCTTCTCGATCGGGATCCCGCTCTGGTGCGCGCAGACGATCGTGTCGCGGGGGTTCTTCGCCCTCAAGGACACCTGGACCCCCACATTGGTTGGGACCGGTGCATGGCTCGTGTGCCTCCCCGCCTACTACCTGCTCACCCAGAAGCTGGGGGTCTTCGGACTGGCGCTGGCGAGCAGCATCGGGATCTTCCTCCACGCCACCGTGCTCTATGGCCTCCTCATGGGGAGGACCGTCGGGAAAAAGGGGATCGGTGCAACTCTCGAGTACGGGAAGATGGCGCTGGCGGGGGGTATCGCGGCCTTCGCGGGATGGTACTTCCTGGGGATCACCACCCGCTGGATCTCCTGGGAGACGCTCGCGGGGTCGGTGCTCCGGTTCGTCGCGGGGGGGGCGGCCATCCTCGCCGTCTACTTCCTCTGCGCCCTCCTGCTGCGCAGCGGGACGGCCAGGACCATCAGGGCGGGGCGCGACATCCTGCACCCCCCGGGCGTCGGGAAAGACGGGACGCCGCCGGAGCCGCCGTCCGGCCCGCCCGAACCGTGAGGCTAGCCCCTCTCAAAGGCGCATGTAGGTATCCAGGCCCGAGAGGGCGAGCCGCAGTCCCTCGTCGTCGACCACGTTGAACCCCACCCGGCAGCTCCTTCGCCCGAAGAGCGCCTTGGTCCCGCCGACGATCCCCACGCGCGCCAGCTCGATCCTGCGGGCCTTGAGGCCCAGCGCCTTCTTCCCCCACTGGCGGATTTTGAGAAGCACGAGGCCGGCCCAGACCTTCTTCGCCCGCCCGTCGCAGACCACTCCCACGATCCTCACCGGCTCCCCGCTCCCGGGGCCGATGTGCCGGCGGACCTCGCTCAACGCCTTTGCGGTCGAGCGCGCCACGACCACCGCGTAGCCGCTCTCTCCGGCCAGGCGCTCGATCTCCCCCTGCGCCTCCCGGGAGAGGCAGAACGGGAGGAGCAGGATTTTTCTCATTGCCGTCGTGGCCATCCCGATTAGAATATCCCCCATCTTATCCCGATTTCCTGCGGCGCGAGGGGCGATGATCCAGCGGCTCACCGACCGGATATGGCTCATCGAAGGAGGCAAGGGGGGGCGATACCCGTACGCACACTCCTTGTACCTCCGCGACGGGGGAGGGGTGCTGATCGACTGCGGGTCCGACCTCGAGGATATCCTCCGCCTGAAGAGAGAAGAGGGATTGAAGGTCGTCGTGATGACCCACTACCACGAGGACCACTTCTACTTCCTCCACATGTTGCCGGACGTGGAGGTCTGGGCGACGGAGGCGGACGCCCCGGCCCTGGAGTCCTTCGAGGTCCTGCTCGACCGGTACGGGATCACGGGGTCGGAGTGGGACCCATTCTTCCGGAAACTGCTGTCGGAGAAGTTCTCCTACCGGCCCCGCAGGATCGCGCGCAGGATCGCCGACGGGGAGCGCATCCCGTTCGGCCGCGTCGAGGCGATCGCCGTGATCGCCCCCGGCCACACCCCGGGCCACCTCTGCCTCCTGTTCCCCTCCGAGGGGATCCTTTTCCTGGCCGACTACGACCTCTCCGATTTCGGGCCCTGGTACGGGGACAAGCCCGGGAGCATCGAGGCGTTCCGCCGTTCGGCCAACCTCCTGGCGGGCATCGGCGCGCCCGTCAACGTCGTTTCGCACGAGACCCCGGTGCACAGGGGGGACATCCGCCCGAAGGTCGCCACGTACCTGTCCCGGATCGACCGCCGCGAGGAGGGCCTTCGGGATTTCCTCCGGCAACCACGAACCCGCCGGGAAATCATCCAACGCAGGATCGTCTACGGGGAGGGGCACCCCGGCCCCTGGTTCGACTACGGCGAGTGGGCGCTCCTGTCCAAGCACCTGGAGG
>CAYILU010000040.1:3241-9690 GCA_964364235.1 uncultured bacterium
GCGTTCAGCTCGCGTACGACCTTCGCGGGGTCCAGCCCCTTGTGCCAGGAGGTGTAGGTGATCGACTCCAGCCGGTTCGAGCGGCACTGAAGGCACTCGGCGCCGAAGAGATCCCTGATCTTCCCCCGCAAGGCGGGATACGCCTTGAGCACGTCCCCCACGAACATCTCCGGCTTGATCGGCCCTTCCCTGGTCATCGGATCTTCCTCCCCCGCGACTTTCTCTCCCCTATTATAGCAGGGGCGTCCGCCGGGGGCCGGACGTTCAGGATGTAGTAGGTCGCGGACCCGAAGGCGACGACCTCCCCCGCCTCGTTGCGAATCTCGGCGGCGCCCGCGGCGATCGTCTTCCCCAGTCGCAGGATGTTCCCGTGCGCGGTTATCTTCCCCTCCGGAACGGGCTTGAGGAAGTTCACCTTGTACTCCACGGTGGTCATCTTAGAGGAGAGCGGCATCACGCTCCGCAGCGCGGTCGCGAGCGACATGTCGACGAGCGCCCCCATCACCCCGCCGTGCAGCGTCCCCGCCGAGTTCTTCAGGATCGGCCGGATCCTGCACTCCATCACGCTCCTGCCGCCGCCCGAGGAGACGAGCCGCATCCCCATCAGCTTGATGAAGGGAAACGTGTTCACGCGGTGCTTGTAAAACTCCTCGTCGAAAATCTTCATGGGCACCCCTTGTTCATGTGCGGTCGTAGTGTGAAAATTTCATCGCGTACGTGCCCCGCCCCTGCGACAGGGAGCGCAGGGCGGTCACGTAGCCGAACATCTCCTTGAGCGGGACCAGGGCGGAGAGCAGGCTCGCCTGCTGCCGGCGGTCGACCTGGGTGACGCGCCCCCTCCGCGCGTTGATGTCGCCGATCACCCCGCCCAGGAACTCGTCCGGGACGCTCGCTTCCACCTCCATGATCGGCTCCAGCAGGTACGGCTTCCCCTTCTCGCAGGCGGAGAGGAAAGCACGGACCGCGGCGACCTTTGCGACCTGGGGGGAAGGCGTGCCGGAGAGGAACTCCACGTGGTCGACCGCGACCGCGACGTCGTCCACGGGGTAGCCCAGAATGCCGGTGAAGGCCCCCTCGCGGATCCCCTGCTCGACGGCGTCGGCCGTTTCCCGGGGGAGGGAGAGCATCCGGAGCCGGTCGGAGATCCTCACCCCGGAGCCGCGGGCACCCGGCTGGACCGAGAGGGCGATCTTCACGGTCACCAGGCGCTCCGCGATCTCCCGCTCGAACACGGTCTCCGCGGCGCCGGGCGAGGCGATGGTCTCCCGGTAGACTACCTGGGGCTTCCCGGTGCGGACGGCGAGCCCGAAGTCCCGCGCGAGGCGGTCCACGAGGATCTCCAGGTGGAGCTCCCCCATCCCGGAGAGGATGATCTGCCCGGTGTCGGCGTCCTCCTTGCAGGTAAGCGTCGGGTCCTCGTCCACCACGCCCTTCAGGGTGTCCCGGAGGCGGTCCATGTCCCTCAAGGTCCTGGGCTCCACGACGATCGACACCACCGGCTTGCGCACCTCGATCGACTCGAGGAGGATCGGAGCCTCCGGGTCGCACAGGGTGTCCCCGGTGCGGGCCGACTTGATCCCGCGCGCCGCGACGATCGCCCCCGCCGTCGCGTCCAGGATCCGCTCCTTCTTTCCCGCGTGGATCCGGAAGAGCCGGGCGACCTTCTCCTGCTCCCCCGTGGAGGCGTTGAGGAGGATGTCCCCCTCGGCCGTCTTCCCGGAATAGATGCGCAGGTAGACGGTCCGGCGGCCCTCCTCGATCACCACCTTGAAGACCAGGGCGGAGAAGGGGGCTGAGGGCAAAGGCGGGCGCTTCGTAAGCACGCCGGTCCGGGGGTCGTCCCCGGTCGTGTCCGGGATCTCGGCCGGGGAAGGGAGGTAGTGCACGATGCCGTCCATCGCGGGCTGGATCCCCTTGTTGCGCAGCGCGGCCCCCGCGAAGACGGGGAAGAAGCGGACGGCGAGCGTCCCCTTCCGGATCGCCCCGCGAAGCAGGGGCAGGGGGACCTCCTCGCCCGCCAGGAACTTCTCCGCCACGATATCGTCGGCGTCCGCGGCCGCCTCCAGGAGGGTCTCCCGGTACGGGGCGACGAGCTTTTTTTCCCCGTCCGTCAGGGGGGCGCGCCGGACCTCCCCCCCCTGTGCCTCCTCGGGGAACTCCAGCCGCTCCATCGAGAGAAGGTCCGCCACGGCATGGAAGACCCCCTCCCTGAACAGCGGCGCCGTCAAGGGTACGCCGCGGGAGGAGAGCTTATCCATCATCTCCCCGATGACCCGGTCGAAGTCGGCCCCCGGGCGGTCGAGCTTGTTGATGAAGGCCAGGCGCGGGATCCGGTGCTTGTCCGCCTGCCTCCAGACCACCTCGGACTGCGCCTCCACGCCGGCCACGCCCTCGAAGATCACCACGGCGCCGTCCAGCACCCGGAGCGACCGCTCCACCTCGATGGTGAAGTCGACGTGCCCCGGCGTGTCGATCAGGTGGATCTCCGCCCCCAGCCAGGGGAACTGCGTAACCGCCGCCGTGATCGTGATCCCCCGCTCCCTCTCCTGCGGGAGGTAGTCCATCTGGGCATCCCCCTCGTGGACCTCCCCCATGCGGTGGGTGATCCCCGCGTAGAACAGCACACGCTCCGTGAACGTCGTCTTCCCGGCGTCGATGTGGGCGATGATCCCGATGTTGCGGATCTTCCCGACCGCGGACAACTCAAAAATTCCCGCGGAAGAGGTTGAAGGTGGAGGCGCCGGGGATCTCCCGGTCCTGGCGCAGCGACTCGAAGACGGGGGCGATCTCCCCGTCGGGGACATCCCGCAGGTCCACGAAGAAGTCCTGGATCCCCGCCGCGCGGATCTCGTGCAGGGCGCCCGACGCGGAGAACGGCTGCACCGGCCGGATGGCCGATCCCCGTTCGTCGACCTCGACGGCGAACCGCTCCGCCTTCGGGCTCACGACCTCCCCCCCCCGGACCCCCTCCGCGGGGACCAGGCGGGAGACCATCAGGGGAACGGCACCGTATGCCACGGCGATCCCCAGCCCGTGGAGGTATTTCCCCACCGACCGGAGAGCGGAGAGCGGCGCCTCGATGGGGAGGACCATCCTGGAAGCGCCCAGCCGGGACAGGGCGGAAAGGGCCCCGAGGTTGAAGCCGTAGAGGTAGTGGTCGCTGATCAGGGTCACCTCGCGCCTCGTGTCGAAGCCCGAAAACAGCTCGAAGTGACCGACGTCGGACACCACCCACCGCCGGTGCCCTTTCCGGACCGCCTCCTTCACCGTGCGCCGGAAAAACGCGGCGTCGGATTCGAGAAAGGGTGCGGGAAGGCGGAGGTAGGTCCGTTCGCGGAAGGGCCCGCGGCCGGCGGGGGAAGGGTCGCGGGCAAGCCCGCGCGTGAATTCCACCACGGGGATGATCTCCTCCTCCCTGGGAAGGTGGGCCAGCTGCTCCGCGCGGCAGCCCGTGAAAAAGACCGTCGGGAGCTCCTCCCTCCGGTTCCCCGCCACGCGAAGCGTCGGGAGGATGGAGAGGCGCATCTCTTTTCCCTGGAGGTAGAAATCCTTGTCGAACTTCCGGGCGGCCTTGACGAACAAGGCCTCCACGTCGGGCCAGGAGACCGTGGCGCCGTGCCCCTCGACGCGGACCTCCCCCAGGGGGAGATCGCATCGGCAGGCGGCGGCGAGCCGGCTCCCGGCGTCGGGCGGCAGCTTTCCCGCCGCGGGGTCCCGCCCGCCCGAGACCCGGAAGGAGAACGCCTGCCTCACCTTCCCGTAGGCCGCCTCGATGGCCACGATCCCGTCGCCGACGGCGACCCGGAAGTCGACCCCCTCCGGCCGGATCGCCTCCATCTCCCTTTTCGCCTGACGGGTGATCTCCGCGCGCCCTCCCCCTCCGACGCGGAACAGCAGGTCCCCGGGGGAAACCGGGAAGGGAACTTTCACGTAGAAGCCGCGGGAGTCCGCCCGGAGCGAGAGCGCGGAAAAACCCCGGCCGGAGCCGTCGCACTGGAACTGGACGCGGAGCCGGTCGCCCCGGGACACGGGAACCTCCGCCTGGAGGAACGCCCACCCGTCCCGTACCTCCCCGATGACTCCCAGCGCCTCCCCCACGTTCCCGCTGCTTCCCCCCGCGACGACGTCCGCGGGGGCCGCCCCGCCTGTGATCCCCGCGGTCCCCTCGCGCCCGATCACGTCCGCCAGGATCCTTTTCCCTTCGATGACGCCCTCCGCGGGCTTCCCGGAGCGGATGAGGTCCAGGGCGGCACGGTAGGCGGAGACCACGCCCGCGACATACTCGGCGCTGCGCATCCGCCCCTCGATCTTGAAGGCGGCGAACCCCATCGGAACCAGTTCGGGGAGGATGTCGATCAGGGAAAGGTCGCGCGTCGAGAAAACCGCCGACTCGCCGCCGGCGTGGCCGTAGAGGCGTCGGCACGGCTGGACGCACGCCCCCCGGTTGCCGCTCTTTCCCCCGAGGTAGGAGGAAAAGAAGCACTTCCCGGAGTAGGAATAGCACATCGCCCCGTGCACGAAGATCTCGACGCCCGTCTCCGCCAGGGAGACGATCCGGCGGACCTCGTCGAGGCGGAGGTGCCTCTCGAGGATCACCCGCTCCGCCCCCATGCGCCCGAACTCCCCGGCCGCCGCGGCCGACGCGCATCCGGCCTGCGTGCTGACGTGGACCGGAAGGGTGGGAAAGAATTCCCGGACGATCTTCAGGAGCCCGAGGTCCTGGACGATGACGGCGTTCGGGGAAAGGGGCGCGACCTGGTGCAGGAGGGAAATCGCCTCGGGAAGGTCGGTCTCCGTCAGGAGGGTGTTCATCGCGAGGTAGACGCGCACCCCGTGCGACCGGGCGTGCGGGAGGACGCGGCACAGGTCCCCCAGGGTGAAGTTCTCGGCCCGCTCCCGGGCGCTGAACTTCTGGAGCCCGAGGTAGACGGCGTCCGCCCCCGCGGAGACGGCGGCGAAATAGGCCTCCACGGACCCCGCGGGGGCCAGGAGCTCCGGAAACGCCGGCTTCTCCCGGGCCTTCCCCGTGCGGGGCGAAGGGGGCGGCGCCCCCTTCCACGGGCCCCTGCCCCTTGCGAAAGCGGCCTTCGGGCTTCTGGCGGGCGGATGCGCTATCTTCTGACCCCTTTCGTCCGCAAACCCTTGCCGGGCTTGGAATTTATCCCGTTTCCATTTGACAACCATCTTACATCCGTTAGACTGGCCGGGGAATACCGGTACGCCGAAAAAAATCCGAGGACGCGTTCAGGAGACCCTGCCATGTATTGGATCCCGGGGATCGTCGCAGTTGCCGTCGTGGCCTGGTTCGTTGGGACCTACAACCGTCTCGTCCGGCTGCGCAACCAGCTGACGAACGCCTGGCACCAGATCGAGGTGCAGCTGAAGCGCCGGTACGACCTCATCCCCAACCTCGTCGAGGTCGTCAAGGACTACATGTCCTACGAGCAGGAAACCCTCACCAAGGTGATCGAGGCGCGGGGGGCCGCCCTTTCCGCCAAAGGCACCGCCGCGCAGGCCAAGGCGGAGAACGTTCTGACGGAATCGCTGAAGAGCCTCTTCGCCGTCGTGGAGAACTACCCGGAGCTCAAGGCCAACCAGAACGTGGCGTCGCTCCAGGAGGAGTTGACCGGGACGGAGAACAAGATCTCCTTCGCGCGCCAATACTACAACGATTCCGTGATGACGTACAACAACACGATCCAGTCGATCCCCTCCAACGTCATCGCCTCGGTGTTCGACTTCCGGCCCTCCGAATACTTCGAGGCCGGGGAGGAGGCAAGGGCCGTCCCGAAGGCCGACCTGAGGTAAATTCATGGGGGGGGGACCGACCTGCCCGAAGTGCGGCACGCGGAACCCGGCGGACGCCTTCTACTGCAACCTCTGCCAGGAGCCGTTCGTCCACAAAGGCGTTTCCTCATTCGCGGGGGCTACCCACGGTACGCAAGCGCCCGCCCGACCCTCTCTGCGCCCCGTCCCGATGCTTCCCTTCAACGAGGCGGCCGCGAGCAACGTCCGGATGTCCCGGCTCCTCTTCCTGCTTCTCTTCGCCGCCTTCTTCGCGCTCGGGGGGATCGTCGGGAAGGCGTACGGGAGCCTCGAGCTAGGCCTGGCCCTCGCGCTGATCCTCTACGCGATCCTGGCGTCCACCGCCTGGTTCAGCGGCTCGTCGATCGTGCTCTCCCTCCACGACGCCCGCGAAGCCGACCCGGAACGGCACCGGCAGCTCCTGAACGTCGTAGAGGAGATGAAGATAGCCTCGGGCCTTCCGATGCCGAAAGTGTACGTCATGGAGACCGAGGGGATGAACGCGTTCGCCGCCGGGAGGAAGCCGGCGGAAGCCGTCATCGCGGTGACGTCCGGGCTCCTTTCCCGCCTGAGCCGCGAGGAGCTACAAGGGGTCGTCGCCCACGAAATGGCGCACGTGAAAAGCCGCGACACGCTTTACAACA
>CAYILU010000041.1:0-9626 GCA_964364235.1 uncultured bacterium
ATGTGGCTCTTCCCGGCCTTGGCGCGCTTGATCCCGCCTCCTCCGGTCGCCTTGAAGCGTTTGCTCGCGCCCCGGTTCGATTTCACTTTCGGCATTACTGTCCCTCCTGTTTTTCCGCCGGCGCGGGCTTGGCCTTCGTGGGCCTGGAGGCCGCTCCCGCGGGGGCGGCCGCCTGGCCCACCGGCTTTTTCTTGTGAGCGGTCGGTGCGACGACCGTCATCATCGTCTTCCCTTCCATCTTCGGCGGCGATTCGATCTTCGATACGTCGGCCACCGCGTCGACGATAAACTTCAAGACCTCGAATCCGCTCTGGGACGCGTACGTCAGCTCGCGCCCCCGGAATCTCACGGTCACCTTCACCTTGTCGCCTTCCTCGAGGAACCTCCGGATGTGCTTGATCTTCGTGTTCAGATCGTGGTCGTCGGTCTTGGGCCGGACCTTGATCTCCTTCACCTGGATCACGGTCTGCTTCTTCCGGGCCTCCTGCTCGCGCTTGCTCTGCATGTACTTGAACTTCCCGTAATCCATGATCCGGCACACCGGCGGCAGCGCGGCGGGCGCAACCTCCACAAGATCGAGGTCAACGGCACGGGCCTTCTGCAGCGCCTCGTGGGTGGGGACGACCCCCATCTGCTCGTTGTTCACTCCAACCAGCCTCACCTCGGTCGTCTGGATCTGCTCGTTGATTCTGGATTCCTTGCTGATGGCTCCCTCCTTTAGTTTGCGGGTTTGTCCGTCTCGCCCCCGAGGATCGCCAGGAAATCCCCGAGAGACACGGCGGGTATCTGCTCCCCCCCGCGTTTCCGGGGGGAGACCTGTTTCCGTTCCATTTCGCGGTCCCCGATGACAAGCGCGTACGGGACCTTCCGCAGCTGGGATTCGCGGATCTTGAACCCTAATTTCTCGTTCCGGAGATCTCCCTCGGCCCGGTACCCTTCGGCCCGGAGCCTCGCGACGATTTCCCGCGCGTATTCGACCTGACGGTCGGTCACGGGGAGGACGTCGACCTGCACCGGCGCGAGCCAGGTGGGGAAGGCGCCCGCGTAGTGCTCCACGAGCACCCCGAAGAACCTCTCCAGGGACCCCATCAGCGCCCGGTGGATCATGATCGCCTGCCGCTGCGCACCGTCCTCGGCCACGAACTCCGCGTCGAACCGCTCGGGGTTGTTGAAGTCCACCTGGATCGTCGAGCACTGCCAGGACCGCCCTAACATGTCCTTGATCTTGATGTCGATCTTCGGGCCGTAGAAGACACCCTCCCCCATGTCGACTTCGTAGGGGAGGCCCTTGCGGTCGAGCGCTTTTTTCAGCGCGGCCTCGGCCTTCCCCCAGTTCTCGAGAGTCCCGGCGTATTTCGCGGGCCGGGTGGAGAGGTAGATGTCGTACTTGTCGAACCCGAACCGCCGGAGCACGAAAAGCGTGAAGTCGAGCAGGGAGAAAATCTCCTCGTCGAGCTGGTCCGGCCGAAGGAAGATGTGGGCGTCGTCCTGGGTGAAGCCGCGCACCCGCAGCAGGCCGTGAAGCGTCCCCGAGGGCTCGTACCGGTAGACCGTCCCGAGCTCCGCGTACCGGATCGGGAGGTCCCGGTAGGAGCGCATCCTCGATTTGTAGATCTGGATGTGGAACGGGCAGTTCATCGGCTTGATCTGGTAATCCTGCCCTTCCACCTCGATCGACCCGAACATGCTCTGCCGGTAGTAGTCGAGGTGCCCGCTCACGCGCCAGAGATCGAGCTTCGCGATGTGGGGGGAGAAAACCAGGTCGTACCCCGCCCGCACGTGCTCGGTACGCCAGAAATCCTCCATGACGCATCGCACGACCGCACCCTTGGGATGCCAGAGGATGAGCCCGGGGCCGATCTCGTCGTTGACGCTGAACAGGTCGAGCTCCTTCCCCAGCTTGCGGTGGTCCCTCTTCCTGATCTCCTCGAGGAGGGCGAGGTGCGCGTCGAGATCCTTCTTCGTCGCGAAGGCGCACCCGTAGATCCGCGTGAGCATACGGTTCTTGGAATCCCCGCGCCAGTAGGCCCCCGCCGTGTTCATCAGTTTGTAGGCCCCGACCTTCCCGCTGGCGGGAAGGTGAGGCCCCCGGCACAGGTCGAGGAAATTTCCCACTTTATAAAGGGAGACGGTCCCGTCGGGGATCTCCGACAGCAGCTCCTCCTTGTAGGGCTCTCCCTGGAACCTCCCGCGGGCTTCCTCCCTGGATACCTCCTCGCGGACGAACGGGAAGTCGGCGCGGACGATCTCCGCCATCTTCTCCTCGATCCGGGCAAGATCCTCCGGGGTGAACGGGGTTTCCACGTCGAAATCGTAGTAGAAGCCGTTTTCGATGGCGGGCCCGATCGTGATCTTCGCGTCCGGAAACAGCTCCTTGACGGCGGCGGCCATCACGTGGGCGGTGCTGTGCCGGATGACCTCAAGCCCCTCGGGGTCGGCGGCGGTGACCCAACCGACGCCCCCGTCCTCCGGCGCGGGCATGGAAAGGTCCTTGATCGCGTCCCCGACCCGGGCGGCGATCGCCACCTTGGCCTTTCCCTGTCGTTTCGCAAGCTCCAACAACGTCATTCGCTGTCCTTCACTGAATGAGGGGAAAAATGGTGGGCGATACTGGACTTGAACCAGTGACCCCCTGCATGTCAAGCAGGTACTCTAACCATCTGAGCTAATCGCCCCCCTGGATATCGAACCTTAATTGGTATCAAATACGGGTGTAAAATGTCAATTAAATTATGGGGGTTCCCCCATTGTAAACCGCATCGAAGAAGCCGCGGGGCGTGGGGGGGAACACCGTGACGCGGGACCCGGACTCCCTTTCGATATCGGTGCGGGAGAGGCTGTCGAGGAAGAGGTCCCCGGCGTCCCGCAGGGTGACCGAGGGGAGGTAGACCCGCCCGGCCTTCCGGGCCGCAAGCGCCGCCAGGATGTCCCTCCCGCCGAGGAGCCCGGTGACCGTCACGCTTTTCCCCAGGAGGCGGTTCTCGACCGGGACGGGGACGAACCGGGCGCCGGACCGCCGCGAGAATTCCGCCAGGAACTCTTCCACGTACCTTCGCGAGGACAAGCCCGTGACCACCGCCCCCCCCGAATCCGCCTTCTTCCACCGCCGTCGCCGGAAGAGGATTTTCGCGTCGTCCTGGAACTGTCTCAGAAGCCCCACCCCGTTCCCGATCTGGGCGAACGAGCCGTACCCCTTCCGGCCGGGGATCTTCTCCCCGGCGATCAGGTAGTACTCGTCCGCGGCCATCGCGAACGGTTCGTCCCCTTTCCCGGATTCCCCGCGAATTCTTTTCAGCAACGCAAGCGTGCCGTAGGCCTCTCTCTTTCCGACAGGGCGAAGTTCGGGCAGTCCCTTGCGGTGAGCGGTCAGACCCACCGGCACCACGGACACGGTGGAAAGGCCCGGCCGCAGGGGCAGGAGGGAACGCAGGGTGCGCTCCAGCTCCTCCCCGTCGTTGATCCCGGGGCAGACCACGATCTGCCCGTGGAGGGTGATGCCTCCCGCGACGAGCCGCCGCATCACCTCCAGGACGTCCGCGGACGCCGGGTTCCCTAACATCATCCTTCGAAGAACGGGGTCCGTCGTGTGGATGGATACGTAGAGCGGCGAAAGCCGGTACCGGAGGATCTTGCGGATCTCCCCCTCCTTGACGTCGGAGAAGGTCAGGTACTGGCCGTGGAGAAAGGAGAGGCGGACGTCCTCGTCCTTGATGTAGAGGCTTCTCCTCAAGCCCTTCGGAAGCTGGTGGACGAAACAGAACACGCACCGGTTGCGGCACCGCCGGACCCGGATCGGCTCGGGGAAAACGCCGAGCCCCTCGCTCCCGGGACGGAACGCCTTCTCCCGCTCCGCGTGATCCGCGTCTTTCCACCTCATCCGGAAACTTCGCCGGCTGGTGAGGAAATGAAGGTCGAGCAGGTCCGAGACCGGCTCTCCCGACACGGACAGGATACGGTCGCCGGTCCGGATCCCCGCGCGCCACGCGGGACTGTCCGCCGCGACGGAATCCACCCTCACACCCCCTTCACGCATTGGAGAGATCCCGCATGCCGATGAACAGGTAGTGGACTCCCGAGACGGCGGTCGTCAACGCGCACAGGGCCACGACCCCCTCCGTCACGGTTTCCTTCACGCCGCCGTCGATGAAGCCCGTCACGCCCGGGAAGGCGTGCATGGCCAGGAAGTAGATTACGGTGACGATCTGCACCGCGGTGTTCATCTTGCTGGCGAAGGTGGCCCTGATCTTCCCGGAGTCCAGCAGGAGGAGAATGAGAAAGCTTCCGACCAGGATGAATATGTCGCGGCTGATCACCAGGATGGTGAGCCATTCCGGGAGGATCTTCACGTAGGCGAGGACGATGAAGCTCGTCGCCATCAACAGCTTGTCGGCGATGGGGTCCAGGTAGAACCCCATGAGAGTCCTCTGCTTCAACCGCCTGGCGAGGAGCCCGTCCAGTGCGTCGCTGATCCCGCAGGCGGCGAACACGATCAACGCGAACCGGATGCGACCGGAGATGAGGAGATGGGCGAACACCGGGACCAGGAGAACACGGAAAGCGGTGAGGGCGTTCGCGATGTTGATCAGCCGGGCTTCGTCGAATCGTTCCCTGCCGAACGGTGACTGCATAGCTCTCCCTCGACTGCGTCAAGCAGTTCGTCAACCCCTTTGCCGGTCTTCGCGGAGATCCGGAATCCCCCCGGGGGCGCCCTCCCTCCCTGGACGCCGAGGTCCACCTTGTTGATCGCCAGGAGAGCGGGCTTCCCCCCATAGGAAAGCCCCGCGAGGATCTTGTTGACGGCCGCTATGTTGTCTTCCATCCGTTCCGTGCTTCCGTCCACGACGTGCACCAGGAGCTCCGCCTCCCCGATCCCCTCCAGGGTCGCGAGAAACGCCTCCCGCAGCTCTTCCGGCAGATCGTTGATGAACCCGACCGTGTCCACCAGGATAGCCGCTTTACCCCCGGGGAGGGAAAGCTTGCGTGCCGTCGGGTCGAGCGTCGCGAAGAGCTGGTCCGCGACGAAAACGTCCGCACCGGTCACCCGGTTGAAAAACGTGGATTTCCCCGAGTTCGTGTAGCCGACGAGGGCGACGATCGGGAACCCGATCTCCCTGCGCCGCCGGTAATGCAGAGACCTCGTGCGCCGGACGGTCATGAGCTCCCGCTCGATCTGGCGCAATTGCGAACGGATCTTCCGGCGGTCCTCCTCGAGTTTCTTCTCCCCCGGACCCCGCGTTCCGATCCCGCCGCCCAGCCGGGACAGCTCCTTTCGCCCGCCGATCAGGCGACCCATCCGGAAGGAGAGCTGCGCCAGCTCCACCTGCAACTTCCCCTCCCGGGTGCGGGCCCGCTGGGCGAAGATGTCCAGGATGACCTCACGCCGGTCGAGCACCTTCACGCCCAGCTCTTCCGAAAGGACCAACTGCTGCTTCGGCCGGAGCAGGTTCTGGAAGACGACGACGTCGACGCCTTTTTCGCCGACCGTCTCCTTGAGGGCCCCGAGCGCCCCCTTCCCGATCATGGTGGCCGGGTTCTCCGTTGCCACCATCCGGGTCTCGCTGCCCATGACGACCCCTCCCGCCGCCTCCACCAGGCTGGAAAGCTCCGCCATCAGGTCGGGTGGAGGATGGGCGCCGGGGGAGGGGCGCATTTTTCTCCGGGCCCAGACCAGCCAGGCCTTCTCGATGGATTCCCGCGGCGACGTCATCAGTGGAGACGCAGCACGTCGTACCCGAAGCGTCCCTGGAGCTCCCTGGCCAACTCGAGGGACGGGGCGACCCCGACCCCTTCCGGCATGGCCACGACGACCTCGTATTCGCCGTCCCGCACCAGGTGCAGGTACCCCCTTTTCTCCCCCGCGTGTCTTTTCACGATGCGGCGCAGCTCCGGGATGTCGTCCTGCGTGATCCGCTCCAGTGCGATCCGGAAGTGGACCGACTTCGCAAGTCGCTCCCGGACGTTTTTCATCAGGAAGATGTCCTCGGCGATCACCTTTGAGGAGGTCTCGTCCGAATCGACCCGCCCGACCAGGAAGACGGGCTCCTCCGATTCCAGCAGGTCCTGGATCTCCCGGTACTTCTCGGGGAAGACGATCACCTCGATGATCCCTTCGAGATCCTCGAGCGAAAGTATGGCCATCTTCTCCCCGCGCTTGGTGGTTTTCTCCTTGTGCGCGGAGATGACACCGCCGATCTTGACCTCCGTCCCCTGTTTCATCGCCCCGATCCGGGAGGAGGTGGCGTTGGCGAACAGCCCGATCTCTCCCGAGAAGGCGTCGAGCGGGTGCCCCGTGATGTAGAATCCCAGCGCCTCCCGTTCGTTCGCCAGGCGCTCCCGTCGGGTCCAGACCTGCGCGGAAGGGTCCTGCTTTTTATCCGGGGAGGGCGCAGCCGAAGCGGGTTCCTGCCCGAACAGGGCAAACTGCCCCGATTCTTTCCTTCTCGCGTTCCCGTGCGCGGTCTCCATCATCGCGGGGAGCTGCGCGAAAAGCTTCCCGCGGTCCGGGTCGAGGGTGTCGAGGGCCCCCGCCTTGATGAGGCTCTCCAGCGCCCTCTTGTTCACCTTCCGCAGATCCACGCGGGAGAGGAAATCCTCGACCGAGACGAACGGCTCCTCCCCTCGCGCCTCCTGGATGGACAGGACCGCGGTCTCCCCCACCCCCTTTATCGCCGACAGCCCGAACCGGATCGCCTTCCCGGAGGGGTAGAACGCGAAGCGGGACTCGTTTACGTCGGGCGGGAGGATGGGGATCCCCTTCTCGCGGCAATAGGCGATGTACCGGATGACCTTCGCGGTGTCCCCGGACTCCGACGTCATGAGGGCGCAGAAATACTCCACCGGGTAATGCGCCTTGAGATAGGCGGTCTGGTAGGCGACCATGGCGTAGGCGGCGCTGTGCGACTTGTTGAAGCCGTATTCGCCGAACTGGGCGATCTGCTCGAAGAGGCCTAGCGCCTTGTTCTCCGGGATGCCGTTCTTCGCCGCCCCCTGGAGGTACCGCGCCTTCTGCTTCTCCATCAGGGTCGTGTCCTTCTTTCCCATCGCCTTCCGGAGGACGTCGGCCTCCCCCATCGAGAACCCGGCGAGGGCCACGGCGATCTGCATCACCTGCTCCTGGTAGACCATGACGCCGTAGGTGTCCCGGAGGATCTCCGCGAGCTGGGGGAAGGGGTACTCGATGGTCTTCTTCCCGTGCCGCCGGGAGATGAAATCCTCCACCATGCCGCTCTGAAGGGGCCCCGGCCTGTAGAGCGCCACCGCGTGGATCAGGTGCGCGAACCGTTCCGGCTTCAGGCGGAAGAGGAGGTCCGTGAACCCGCTGCTCTCGCACTGGAACACCCCCGGGGTGTCCCCCCGCGAGAGCATCGCGTACGTCGCGGCGTCGTCCAGCGGGACCGTTTCCAGGTCCAGCTCCTCCCCGCGCTCGCGGATCAGCCGGAGGGCGTCGTGGATCGCCGTGAGGGTCCGCAAGCCCAGGACGTCGAACTTGACGAGCCCCACCTTCTCGATGTCCTTCATGGAATACTGCGTGGTGATGTCGCCG
This sequence comes from uncultured bacterium, assembly GCA_964364235.1. Classification (GTDB taxonomy): domain Bacteria; phylum Desulfobacterota; class Deferrimicrobia; order Deferrimicrobiales; family Deferrimicrobiaceae; genus JAKALO01. Next base: position 7,544 of record CAYILU010000041.1, read on the forward strand.
TTGGAGTTCCGGTAGAGCGGGACGTAGTCGGTGATCGGCCGGTTCGCGATCACGACCCCGGCGGCGTGGGTGGAGGCATGGCGCGAAAGCCCCTCGATCGCCCTGGCGTACCCGAACAGCTCGCCGACCTTCGGGTTTTCCCGGATGGCATCCTTGAGCCTGGGCTCGACCTGGAGCGCGCGGTCGATCGTCATCCCGAGGTCCGGGGGGATGAGCTTCGCGATCCGGTCGACGTCGGCGTACGGCATCTCGAGCACCCTTCCCACGTCCCGGACCGCGGCCCGCGCCTTCATCGTCCCGAAGGTGATGATCTGGGTCACGTTCTTTTCCCCGTATCGCTCCCGGATGTACTGGATCACCTCGTCCCGGCGCTCCTTGCAGAAATCGCAATCAACGTCGGGGAGGCTGATCCGCTCGGGGTTCAGGAACCGCTCGAACAGGAGACCGTAGGGAATCGGGTCGATCTCCGTGATCCGGAGGGCGTAGGCGACAAGGCTCCCGGCGGCGCTCCCGCGCCCCGGCCCCACCGGGATCCCCTTCTCCTTGGCGTACCGGATGAAGTCCCAGACGATCAGGAAGTAGCCGGAAAACCCGCTCGCCTCGATCACCGACAGCTCGTAATCGAGCCGCTTCCGGTAAACCGCCTCTTCCTCCCCGGCAACCTTTTCGCCGCGCCTGCGTTTCTCCTGGAACCTCCGGGCGAGCCCCTCGACGCTCAAGGATCGGATATAGCGCTCCGACGTCATCCCTTCCGGGACCTGGAACGCCGGGATCTTGTTGTGGCCGAGATCGAGCGTGACCTTGCACCGCTCCGCGATGGCCATCGTGTTCTTGAGGGCGTCCGGGGCGATGTGGCCGAACGCCTTCTCGAACTCCGCGGCGGATTTCACGTAGAACTGGTCGGTCCCGAACCGCATCCGGTCCGCGGTGTTGATCGTCTTGCCGGTCTGCAGGCAGAGCAGGACGTCATGGACCCGCGCGTCCCCCCGCTCGATATAATGGCAGTCGTTGGTGGCGATGAGGGGGGTGCCCGTCCTGCGGGCAAGCTCGATCAATTGCGGGTTGGCGAGGTTCTGTTCCGGGAGACCGTTGTCCTGGATCTCCAGGAAAAAGCTGCCCTCCCGGAAAATGTTTTTGTAGGTCTCCAGGCACCCGGCCGCTTTTTCCGCCCCTTCCTGCATCAGGATGCGCGGTATCTCGCCCTGCAGGCAGGCGGAACTGGCGATCAGCCCCTTCGCGTGCTCCCGGAGGATCTCCTTGTCCACCCGGGGCTTGTAGTAAAACCCCTCGACGTGCGCCCTGGAGACCAGCTGGATGAGGTTCTGGTACCCCTCGTCGGACTCCGCCAGCAGGATCAGGTGGTAGGCCCTCTCGTCGTTCTGGCCGGCTTTCCGCTCGTGCCGGGACCCCGGGGCGACGTAGACCTCGCACCCGATGATCGGGCGAATCCCCGCCTGCGTCGCCTTCTCGTAGAAATCGACGGTCCCCATCATCCCGCCGTGGTCCGTCACGGCGACCGCGGGCATCCGCAGCTCCGCGACCTTGCGCACCAGGTCCCTGATCTTGATGGTGCCGTCGAGAAGGCTGTACTGGGTGTGCAGGTGGAGATGTACGAATTCGCTCATTCCCATTCGATCGTACTCGGCGGCTTCGACGAAATGTCGTAGACGACCCGGTTGACGCCCTTCACCTCGTTGATGATCCGGGTCGAGATCCTCTGGAGCAGGTCGTACGGCAGGCGCACCCAGTCGGCGGTCATCCCGTCCTGGCTCTGCACCGCGCGTATCGCGACGACGTTTTCGTACGTCCGGAAATCCCCCATGACACCCACCGTCTTGATCGGGAGGAGGACGGCGAAGGACTGCCAGATCGATTCGTAGAGACCGGCGGCCCGCACCTCCTCGTCGACGACCGCGTCGGCCTCCCGAAGGATCCGGAGGCGCTCCTTCGTCAGCGGCCCGACGATCCGCACCGCGAGGCCGGGCCCCGGGAAGGGCTGTCTTTCCAATATGGAATCGGGGACCTCGAGCTCCCTCCCCAGCTCCCGCACCTCGTCCTTGAACAGCTCCCGCAGCGGCTCGAT